>JAISDM010000282.1 GCA_031264885.1 Peptococcaceae bacterium
TATACTGACGAATAAAGGGAGGAGGCTTGAAAATTTTGACAATTCACATTAAAGGAATAAGAGGACTAATTTATGGAACAAAATGAATCAATTGTACGAAAGAACGATCTGACTCAGGGTCCGATTCTGTCAAAGCTGATTTGGTTCGCTCTGCCTCTTATCGCGTCTAATTTGGTCATGCAGCTTTACAATGTGGTCGACTCCATTGTCGTCGGGCAGGTGATGGGCGACCGCGGCATTGCGGCGGTAGGTTTGAGCTTCCCCATCATGATGCTCTTTAACGCGCTGTTTGTGGGCGTGTCCATGGGCGCGAACATAGTTATTTCTCAAGCGTTCGGCGCGAAAGACATGGAGGGGGTCAATCGGGCTGTCAATACGTCGGTGTTCGTTTCCGGCGTCGCGGGAATCCTGATAACGATCGTCGGCGTGGCGCTGGCGCGCCCGATCTTGCACCTCTTGGGTACGCCCGAGGAGATCCTTGAAGACGCCGCGGTATACCTGATGATTGTGTTTGGCGGCACCTTGGGCAGCGTTATTTTTAACGTCCTGTCGGGCGCCCTGCGCGGTATGGGCGAGAGCCGCTGGCCTCTTTACGCCATGATTACCTCTACCTTATTCAATATTGTGTTCGACACACTGTTCACGATATACATGGGCATGGAGGTCGCCGGCGTGGCGATCGCGACGTTCGCCTCGTATTTCCTCTCCGGCGTTATTCTGCTGTTTAGAATAAACACCGGTGTATACGGCGTTAAAATAACGCTGAGTCAGGTATTAAAGCCGCATGTGGTTACAATCAAGAAGATACTCCGTTTCGGGCTTCCGACAGGCGTCCAAATGGTGGCCATGTCCCTCGGCGCGACGATCAATCAGGCGTTCGCGAATAATTTCGGCGCCAATCTTGTCGCGGCGAATTCCGTCATAATGCGCACCGACGGCTTTGCTCTGCTGCCTTTGATGGGCATCGGCATGGCGATGACTACTTTTTCGGGGCAGAATATCGGGGCGGGCAAACCGGAGCGCACCCGCAAGGGCATTTATATCGCGCTTGTCACGATTTTGGCCGTTTCTTTGGCGATGGGCGTATTGATGTGGTTCACGGGCGGATCCATTATGCGGTTGTTTAACGTCTCGGACACAGTGCGCGGGATAGGCGTTGAAGGCGTCAGGGTGATCTGTTTCTTCTACACGTTCATGGGCTCCCAGCAATGTATCTCGGGCGCCATGCGCGGCGCCGGCGCCGTGATTCCGCCGCTTCTGACCAGTATCGCGGCGGTTTTTGTCCGCATCGCGGTTACATATGCTATCGCCATCGTCCCGTTGAACCGGGCCATTCAGGCCGCGGTCGACAATGGGTTATACACGTCGTTTGAAGCCGCGAAAGCCGCCGGGGTCGGAACGGAAGGATATGCCGCGATGTTCTACTCGATGTGCGTAGGTATGGTAGCCGGCGCGGTTTTTGACTTTCTGTACTTTAAGTTCGGCAACTGGAAATCTGCGGCGAACGGTTCTATTTCTGAAA
Organism: Peptococcaceae bacterium; assembly: GCA_031264885.1. Lineage (GTDB taxonomy): Bacteria > Bacillota > Peptococcia > DRI-13 > UBA5745 > JAISDM01. The sequence continues at coordinate 1,523 of JAISDM010000282.1, forward strand.
TAATCTCATAGATTCGGCCTGTAAAATGGGGCGTGTGGTATTAACACTAACGCTAAAATTTCCGGGAGCTGCCGCCTCCGCCGCCGCTGCCTCCGTGCCCCCGGCTGCCGCCGCTAAAGCCGCCGCCGGAGTTGCCGCCACCGCCGGATCTGTTGCCGCCTCCGCCGAAACCGCCGCCGCCGGATCGGTTGCTGCCGCCAAAACCGCCTCCGCCGAAGCCTCCTCTGCCGGACCGGCCGCCGCCGAAACCGCCGAAACCGCCAAAGCCGCCAAAACCGCCGAAGCCGCCCGGCCATCGCCCGCGGGGGCTCCGGCCACGGGGACCCCGTCCGCGGGGACCCCGGCCGCCGCGAGCCGCGATGTACACAAACAGAATAAAACAGCCTATGATCACAAAGAGGACGCAAATGACGGCGATAGATACAGAACCTGAGGCGGAACCTGAGCCCGCGCCGGATTCCGCGGTTTCTGGAATGGCCGCGGCGCCGGATTCCAGGGTTACGCCGTATTCTTCCGCCACAACGCCGCATATGCGGTAGAAGCCTCTGAGCAAGCCGGATTCGTATTGATCACCGGAAAAATACGGGATGACGTCCTCGTCCAGGATGCGTCCCGTTTTGCTGTCCGGCAGCGCGCCTTCCAAGCCGTAGCCCACATCTATCCGTATTTCCCGGTCGTCCAGCGCGAACAGCAGCAACACCCCATTGTTGAGCTTGGGATCGCCCAGTCCCCATTGGCGCAGAATATCTACGGCCATATCTTCCACAGGGGTTCCGCCCAGGCCCCGCAGCGTGACTACGGCCACTTGGGCCTGGGTTTTTTGATCCAGCTCCCCGGCTGTCCGGACGATGGCCTGTTCCGCTTCCGGCGACAGCACCCCGGCTTGATCCAGCACGTAAATCTCGGGTCCGGGAGAAGGCGCGGCGCCGACATGCGCAAACACGACGCAGGTCAAAACGGCGGACAAAATCAGGATTCGGATGAACCGCGTTTTCATCGAATGGGTTTTCATTGAATGTAGTTTCATCGGCCGCCTCCGAAATTAACCTCGGGGAGCTGATCGGCGCCTTCGGAGGCTTGGAAGTAGGGCTTGGACGTAAAGCCCATCATAGCGGAAAAAATCATGGACGGAAAGCGCTTGATCTGGGTATTGTACGCCTGGACCGACTGATTGTAATCCCTTCTGGAAACGGCGATCCGGTTTTCGGTTCCGGCCAGTTCGTCCTGGAGGGCCTGGAACTGGGTGTCCGCTTCGAGGTCAGGGTAGTTCTCCACGACGGCCAGAAGCCGGCTCAGCGCGCCGGACAGTTCCTGGTCGGAAGCCGCCATGGTCTCTATGGAATCCGCGCCGGCCATTTTGGAGCGGGCGTCGGCTACGGCTTGAATGGCTTCCCGCTCGTGGGCGGCGTAGCCGGAGACGGTGTTGACCAAATTGGGGATCAGGTCCGACCGGCGCTGCAGCTGGTTTTCCACTTGGCCCCATTGGGCGCCGACCGTTTCCTCTAAGGTCACCAGGGTATTGTAGCTGCTGAATGACCAGAGGCAAAAAATGGCCAGAACCAAAATTGTTAAACCGATCAATAAAGTTTTTGTATTTATCATATTCATGAGTTGAATTCCTCCCCTACGGTACCGTGAATAATGCGTTTGTAGGGGCGGCATCTTGCCGCCCGCCTTTGATAGATGCCTCACATTCCCCTCCAAAGGAGGGGAATTTTTACACACGGTGAATCGTGAATGACGCAAAGTGAATACTAGCGTTGGGCGGTTTTGTGTGATAATATTATATATTATACGTTGCTTTGAAGCAAGGGTATAGATTTTTTTGGGGTGTCGAAAGGGGCGGCGGCGTTATGAGCCCAGGCCGGGTCGAGAGAGTGAACTCTATCAGAAAGGCGTCTTCGGTTCGCAATGTGACTCAGAAGCATGTGGCGGGCCGCACGTTCACTTTGAAAAGTGAGGACGGGGGGGCGGTTTCTTCTGATGGCGCCCCGAAAAGCGGACAGACTGCGGCTGCCGTTGACCGGGTTGAGGAATCCAGGGCGGCGGCGCCTTTGGCGGCGACCCGGCCGGGTTTCAGGCGGAATCTGGGTTTAACGGATCGATCCGCGGACGGTGATATGGTGGAGATCAGCAAGGGGGCGGTTACTTTAAGCCGCTGGTATCTGGAACGGATTCAGGAGACGCCGTCTTTGGTTTTTACGTTGGGCCTGGATCGGGCAGGTCAGGAAGATGAGGGGAAGAGCAAGGCGTTTCAGGAGCTGCTGAACGCCATTAAGGAAGCGGAGGTTCGATCCGGTCGGGCGCCGGCGGCGCCGGATCCCGGTTCGGGGGGGCTTCGCGTCCGGGAGGACGATGGCTTGGCTCACAGCTCGCGGACATCCGGTGGCCGGCCGGGTCTTGATTCGGCGGGGGCAGAGGGCGCCGGCGGCATGCGGCCGGACTTCGATTCGCCGGACAGCGGGGAAGCCGGTGATATGCGGACGGGCTTCGATTCGTCGGGGGCTGAGGGCGTCAGCGGTATGCGGGCGGACTTCGATTCGCCGGGGGCTGATGACTTCGGCGGCGCGCGGCCGGGTTTTGCTTCACCGGAGCGCGGGGAGGCCGGCGATACGCCGCCAGGGTCCGATTTGCCGGGAACCGGGGCGGACCGGGCGGATTACGCTACGCCCAGGCGTCCCGTATATAGGGCGGCCACAGATCAATCGGCCGGGCTGCTGGCGGAAAAAAGGAAGAAAGAGCCGCCGCCGGATTCAAGTTTTGACCGCGCCCGGGGCATCCGGGGCAACGACGGCGCCCGGGGAACCCAGGACGCAGGCGACGTTCGGGGCATCCGGGGTATTGGCGATGTTGATGGAATCCGGGGCAACGACGGCGCTCGGAGCATCCAGGACGCCGGTGATGTTGAAGGAATCCAGGGCATCCGAGGCGTTGACGATGTTGAGGGCATCCAGGGCGTTGGCGACGGTGAGGGAATCCAGGACGCCGGCGGCGTTCAGGGCATCCGGGGCGTTGACGATGGTGAGGCAGTCCAGGACGCAGGTGATGCTCGGGGCATCCAGGGCGCCGATGATGTTGAGGGAATCCGGGACGACGACGGCGCTCAGGGCATCCGGGGCGTTGGCGACGGTGAGGGAATCCAGGACGCCGGCGGCGTTGAGGAGACTCAGGCGGAAGAAGTCCAGGATTTGGCTTCTTTTTTGGCGGATCTGACGAGAAGAAACAACACTTAAACGAGGTTAGGAGGCTGTTGACAGTGCGGGAACGGTATCAATTTGGCGATGTGGAGGCCCGGTGGCAGGAACGCTGGGAACAGGCGCGTCTGTATCAGGCGGTGGAGGATCCGGGCAGAGAGAAGTTTTATTGTCTGGAAATGTTTCCTTATCCTTCCGGGAACTTGCACATGGGCCACGTCCGGAATTATTCCATCGGGGATGTCATTGCCCGGTTTAAATCTATGAACGGTTATAATGTGCTGCATCCTATGGGATGGGATTCTTTCGGCCTGCCGGCGGAGAACGCGGCCATCAAGAACAAGATTCCGCCCGCGCGGTGGACCTTGGATAATATCGCTCAAATGCGCGGTCAGCTGAAATCCATGGGGATCAGCTATGATTGGGACCGGGAGGTGGCCAGCTGCCTGCCGGAATATTACCGCTGGACGCAGTGGCTTTTTCTGCAAATGTATAAAAAGGGTCTGGTCTACAAGAAGAAGGCGGCCGTGAACTGGTGTCCCGGCTGCAACACGGTTCTCGCCAACGAGCAGGTGGTGGACGCGGCTTGCGAGCGATGCGGGACGGCGGTGCAAAAAAAAGCGCTGGAGCAGTGGTTTTTCAAAATTACGGATTACGCTCAGGATCTGTTGGACAGCCTGGAGACCTTGACGGGATGGCCGGATAAGGTAAAAATCATGCAGGACAATTGGATCGGCCGCAGCGAGGGCGCGCGGATCCATTTTGCCCTGGAGGGCGCGGAAGGCCCGGCGGCGGACTTGCCGGTGTATACCACCCGGCCGGATACGGTGTTCGGCGTCACATACATGGTCTTGGCCGCGGAGCATCCTCTGGTGGAGCGGATCATCGCCGGCACGGAGTATGAAGAACCGGTGCGGGCGTTTGTCCGGAAGGTGCAGGGCATGACGGAGGTGGAACGTACCTCAACGGAATTGGAAAAAGAGGGGATTTTTACCGGCGCCTATGCCGTAAATCCGATGAACGGGGAAAAAGCGCCGCTTTGGGTGGGCAATTATGTGCTTCTGGAGTACGGAACCGGGGCGGTGATGGGTGTGCCGGCCCATGATCAGCGGGATTTTGTCTTCGCGAAAAAATACGGTCTGCCCATTCGCGCGGTCATTCAGCCAGAGGGGGAGACCCTGGACGCGGAGACCATGACGGAAGCTTATACCGGCGACGGGGTGATGACGCGTTCGGGCGCCTTCAGCGGCCTGGGCAACCGGGAGGGCATGAAGCGTGTGGCGGCTCACTTGGAGGCCAGCGGATCGGGGGGCGCCACGGTGAACTATCGCTTGAGGGATTGGCTCATCTCCCGCCAGCGCTATTGGGGGACGCCGATTCCGATTGTCTATTGCGAGGAATGCGGCGCCGTGCCTGTGCCGGAGGCGGATCTGCCTGTGCGCCTGCCCCTGGACGTGGAGTTTTTGCCTACGGGGGAGTCGCCCCTCAACCGGTCCCCGGAGTTTTATGAGACGGTCTGTCCCAAATGCGGCAAGCCGGCCAGGCGGGAGACGGATACCATGGACACCTTTGCCTGCTCGTCCTGGTATTTTTTGAGATACACTGACGCCAAAAACGACCGGGCGCCTTATGACGCGGCGAAAGCCCGCTATTGGATGAATGTGGATCTGTATATCGGCGGGGTGGAGCACGCCATATTGCATTTGATGTACGCGCGGTTTTTTATGAAGGCGCTGAATGATTTGGGGCTGACGGACACGCGGGAGCCGTTCCAGAACCTTTTGACCCAGGGGATGGTGCTGAAGGACGGGACAAAGATGTCCAAGTCCAAGGGCAATGTGGTCAGTCCCGAGGAGATCATCAAGAAATACGGGGCGGACACCGCCCGCCTGTTTATTCTGTTTGCCGCGCCGCCTGAACGGGATCTGGAATGGAGCGACGCGGGGGTGGAAGGGGCGTACCGGTTCCTCAACCGGGTTTGGCGGGGGATCTATCAGCTGCTGACGGAGAATCCGGACATGACAAAGATGCCCTCCGGGGCGCCGGAGGGCCCGCTGAGCAAGGAAGATCAGCAGATGAGACGGCTTTTGCACGGAACGGTCCAGAAAGTCACGGAGGACATTCAGGTCCGCTTTAATTTCAACACGGCCATCAGCGCCATTATGGAGCTGACCAACGGACTGTATCTGTATAAGGAGTCGCCGTCGAAGCACTGGGGCGTCCTCCGGGAGGTCACGGATCATTTGGTCTTGCTTCTGTCGCCTTTCGCGCCGCATATCGCGGATGAGTTATGGGAAGCGACGGGGCATGAGGGGTTCGTTTACCGGCAGGCGTGGCCGGCGTATGACCGGCGGATTTTGGCGGATGTGGACGAGGTGGAGATGGTGGTTCAGTTAAACGGGAAGGTCCGGGACCGGATGAAGGTCCCCGCCGCCATAAGCCGGGAGGATACGGAGAAGGCGGCGCTGGCTCTGGAGAAGATCCGGGACGCCGTCGGGGGCGGCACGATTGTCAAAATCGTGACCGTGCCCGGGAAGTTGGTTAATATTGTGCTGCGATAGGTTCCCGGCTATTGGATTCCGGGTCAAGCCCGGAATGACGGGAGGAGACAGATAAGTCTGGAATGACGCCGAGCCGGCTACTGCTGTTCGCGCAGGAGGCGGATCATTTCGTCCAGATAATGGGAGATCGTATTCTCTGCCACGCCCGCTACGCTGACGTTGCATTTGGATATGGGGATCAATATTTTGCGGGCCGGGCTGGCAGAAACGGCGTAAGCGATCCTGGGGCTGATCTCTCCGTGGAGGGAATGGGCGAAGCCGACGCCCAGGGGGCCGATGATCACGTCCGCGTCTTTACAATTGTGGATGATAGCGTTCTCGCCTGTGGCCGCGAAGGCGGGCCCCGCTTTCAGCATGGAGGCGGTGGCGATGGAATTGGTGCCCAGGGCCGCGATTTCCGCCTGACTCAGCTCTTTTTTGATTTGCGTTATGATGTTTTTGCCTAAGCCGCCGCCCTGGCCGTCGATTACCACGATTTTCATTTCATTCACCTTTCGGGGATGTTTTTAACCGCATTGTATCATAAGGCGGTCGGATTGAAAAGGCGCAATGATAACAGAATGGATCAAAAAGTCAGTATGTTTGTATATAAAATGAGTTTCCACGGTATGATACATTAGATTTAGCTGTTTTGCGAAGGGGGCGTCCGGATGGAGGTCAAAAAGAAAAGGTTTCATATCGCGGTTGGCGGAACGAGCTTTCCGATATGGTGGCCGCTGATGATCCTTGCCGCGCTGGGTCTGATGGTGGTGATTGTGATGGTCATCGGCGCGTAAACCGAATAAAGGGATTTTTACTGAGACTCCGGCTGAATTGGTGATTTGGCCGGGGTTTGTTTGTACCGCGTGAAACCAAACATGGCTGCGCAAAACATATGCGGGACTGTATATAGTAAAAAAATTCCGAAAGAATAAAATATTCTTATAAATCAGAGAAAGGGGGGACGAACCTTTGTTTTACCTGCCGGCATTCATGATGAAGGGGGGTGTGACATCGTTCGGCTAAATCCAATCTGGAAAGGAGTGGAATCATATGGCTGAAGAGGCTGTCGCCAAAACGGGTTCAAGCATCGCGAATGAATATGATATTGAGGTAAGCTTTAAAGAACAGCTTGCCAGCGGCTGCATGAACTGTGTGATGAATTTCAGATACGCCATGGGTAATTTCATGATGATATTCATGACGGATGTGGCGTTGATCAATCCCGCGCTTATCGGTGTTATTAATATGATAAACAGCTTATGGGACGCCATCAATGATCCTTTGATCGGCTCCATCGCGGACAATACCTTGACCCCAAAAGGGCAGAGGTACACGCCGTATCTGCTGTTCTTTATTCCGGTGCTTATTATGTCGCCCTTGGGTTATATTGTGTGGCCGGGCTGGGCGGGCACCAACGCTCAGGCAATTTATGTTTTCGCCTTGGGTTTTATCGGATCTGTTTTTTCAACGCTTTTCCTTGTTCCCTATGAGGCGCTGGTTCCGTCCATGACGTCCAACGCGGGCAGCCGGGCGTCCATTCAGTCCACCCGGTTGACGATGGGCTTTATGGCGCAGATTCTATGTTCGGCGATTACGCTTCC
>JAISDM010000170.1 GCA_031264885.1 Peptococcaceae bacterium
CAGGCGCTTATGCCAATAAGGGATATCGCCAGCTTTTCGTAGATAATTTTACTGTAGTATATCGTGTTGCTGAAACAAAAAAGAGAGTTCTCGTGGTTACGGTTCGGTATTCGAAAAGCCAGTTTTAATAGATCAATGTCAGCACATTGATCGTTTCGATGGTAGATTAGAAAACATATTTCTCCGTGATCATAAAAATGGAATTTCGCGAATCCATCTTTCGCGATCCGCAGCCTTTTTTCAAGCCCATATACGCCAACCCTAAAGTGAGAAACAGGAAGCCGCGGTTTGTACCGCGGCTTCCTGTTTCCGGCATAATCGTGAATCTTACTCTACCCATCCGCTGAGGGCTTCGTGGACTGTTTTCAGATGCTTGATGATGGGAATATTCTGCGGACATTTGGTCTCGCAGGTTCCGCATTCGGCGCAGTTGGACGCGTCGGTTCCGCCTCGGGTGAGAAACATATATGTACGTTTGGACGGCTCGAAATTTTCGAACATCATGGCGGTGTTGTATCTCTGGAAAACGGCCGGAATCTGCACATTCTGCGGACATGGCAGGCAGTATTCGCAGCTGGTGCAAGGGATGGTGACTACGGATTCGTAGGCTTGTTTGATTTGCGCGAGCATGGCCAGATCCGCGTTGGAAAGATTCCCGGGCAGCATGTCCGGCTTCGAGAAGATTTCGATGTTCTCTTTCAGCTGTTCCAGTGTGGTCATGCCGCTGAGTACCGTACTCACCTGGGGGAAGCCGGCCACATAACGGAAAGCCCATTCCACCGGGGGGCGCTTGACCGGCGCGTCCGCGTAAATTTGATTCACCGCTTTGCTGCCCGCGGCCAGGTTGCCGCCCCGCAACGGTTCCATGATCACGAGGGCGACCCCTCTTTCGCCCGCCAGTTCCAGTCCTTTGGCCGTCACCTCGCGGTCTGTGTCGAGGAAATTATGCTGCACCTGACACATATCCCAGTTATAGGAGGTCAAAATCTCGTGGAAAGAGTCATAGTTGCCGTGATAGGAAAAACCGATGGCCTTGATCAGTCCCTCTTCGCGGAATTTCTCATATTCTTTGAGGATTGCGCGTTCTTTAATTTCCGGCCAGATGCCTGCGCCGATGCCGTGGATCAGGTACACATCCAGGTAATCGGTGCGCAGTTTCTTCAAGGTGTTTTCCAGGTTTTTGCGAATCGCGGCCTGATCGGTCATCACTCCGAGAGGCTGCTTTGTGGCGATTTTTATCTTTTTGCGGCGCTCGCCTTCTACGGCTTCGCCCAGGATTTCCTCACTGGCGCGGTTGTGGTAGCCATACGCGGAATCGAAATAACTGACGCCGTGATCCACGGCATAGCGGATGAGTTCATAGGCTTTCTCACGGTGGACTGTCCCGTCCGCTAAACGGGGCAGGCGCATACAACCCATACCCAGCAGCGACACATCGTAACCTGTCTTTCCATAATGACGTTTTTGCATTTTTTCTTCCTCCTTTGATTCGGCTCATACGTCGATTCGCCGCTCCGGCGTCCGGGGCGGCTTGCTGAAACTGACGGAACAAATGATGAGTATATTGTATCCTTCACGGCGGAAAGTGGCAAGAAAAATCTTTTTCCGGACGGGCCCGGGCGTGTGATATAATGTGACTACTCAGGGGTAGGGTACCCCCCCCTCTCGCAAATCAAGTGTTTATTCAGGGGGCCGTTAGGGCGACGTCATATCCCGTCATTCCGGCTTTATGCCGGAATCCACTCTCTTGTTCATCAACTTTTTGGATTCCGGGACAAGCCCGGAATGACAAGACGCAGCGCCGGAATGATGGGGACAGGGCATTTGTGGCGCGATGGTGAAAATTTACAAATTTTCCTGATAGCCTTTTGATGGTAAATGAGATATACTTTAGAATACAAGGAGGTTGATTTTTATGATCGCGTTAGATCAATTCTTGAAGGGCGCCGCTCGATCTTTTGATATTGGCGCGGTTTTGTCTTCTTATGACCGGGACATGGAAGCCGATCAGGCGGATTTCGAGGCGCTTAAATCGGACTGGGAACAAGTCGGCCTGGATTTGTATAAGGCGATAGCGGATTATGAGCAGTAGCAAACGACAAAACACTGATGTAATTAAGCATGATCAACGAGTACCCGATAATCGAACTCAAGGGGTACTGTATAGTCATATCCACAGTGGGCCTTTGCCTTCCCCGGAAATATTGCAAGGGTATGAATCTGTTTTACCGGGAGCCGCCGATAGAATTATTGCGATGGCGGAGAAACAGGCCCAACACAGGCAGGAGATTGAAAAAATTGCCTATAGATCAGAATCCAGAAACAGTTTTACCGGAGTTGTTATGGCGGGGGCTGTTGTGGTTTTGATCAGCGTTCCTGCCATTCTCTCCGGTAACGCTGTAATTGCCGGACTGTTGGGCAGCGCAGGGTTGGTTGGCCTAGCCGGAGCATTCATTTATGGGACTCGCGCCCAGCAAAAGCAAAAACAAAAACAAGTTCCAAAGGAACCATGAGTCCTATTTCAGTAATGTCGTTGCGGCGCGCAAAATGAGAAAGGGTGTGTATCATGAACGATTTCGTTTATAATGTGCCTGTGAAGGTTTATTTTGGAAAGGATCAATTGGGGAATCTCGGGCCGGAACTGAAGAAATACGGCAAACGTGTGCTGATGACTTATGGCGGCGGTTCGATCAAGAAGATCGGGCTGTATGACCGGATCGTGGCTGAGATCGCGAAGGCGGGGCTGGAGCTGTTTGAGCTTTCCGGCATTGAGCCGAATCCGCGGGTGACTTCGGTCAATGAGGGGGCGCGGATCTGTAAGGATAAGAAGATCGACGTGCTGCTGGCCGTGGGCGGCGGTTCCACCATCGACGCTACGAAGTTCATTGGCGCGGGCGCCTGTTATGATGGGGACGCGTGGGATTTTTTCTCCGGCAAAGGGCAGATCACCGACAGTCTGCCGATTGTGACTGTGCTCACCTTGGCGGCGACCGGGTCGGAAATGGACGCGGGCGGGGTAATCAGCAATATGGACACTAGGGAGAAGTACGCGGCGGGTCATCCCTCTCTCTTGCCCCGGGTCTCTTTTCTGGATCCCACCGTTACATATTCGGTCAGCGCCTACCAGACCGCTTGCGGCGCGGCGGATATTATTTCGCATATTCTGGAAGTCTATTTTAATATGGATCCGGATTTGTACATGCTGGACTGCGTAATGGAGGGGCTTCTGAAGACGGTGGTCAAGTACGCGCCTGTGGCGCTGCGGGAGCCGGATAACTATGAGGCCCGCGCCAATCTCATGTGGGCGTCCTCCTGGGCGATCAACGGGTTCATTGACGGCGGGAAAGCGTCCCAGGCGTGGAGCTGTCACCCGATCGAGCATGAACTGTCCGCGTTTTATGATATGACGCACGGTTTGGGCCTTGCCATTCTGACGCCGCGCTGGATGGAGTACACGCTGGACGAATTGACGGCGCCCAGGTTCCGTCAGTTTGCCTGTAACGTATTTGGCGTGGATCAGAACATGGAACCGATGGCCGCGGCGAAAAAAGGCATTGAGACGCTGGCGGAATTTTTCTTCGGCGCCCTCGGTTTGAAGCGCAGTCTGACGGAAGCCGGCGTTGACGATACGCATTTCAGCCTCATGGCGAAGAAAGCCTGCGGCGGCGGTGTGCTCGCGGGTTTCAAGCCGCTGCGTCAGGAGGACATCGAGAAGATTTTTAGAATGTGCCTGTGAGTTAGCGCGAATCGCAGTTTTATGGTTGCAAAGGGGCGCGGCCTGTGTTATACTGATGGCGAAGCGGAGGTTGTGATTGAGGTGAGAGTGGGTTGTGCCCACTCTTTCTGTTATGACTGAAATACATGAGCGATGAACCGGGGAGGCTGCCGTGGAGAAAGCAAAGATGCTTGAACTCATTCAGGAGGAGAGTTTGCCCTTGCTTGAAGGTATGGGCTATGAGCTTGTGGATTTGGAATTTGTGAAAGAAGGAGCCAATTGGTACCTGCGGCTGTATATAGATAAAGAACCCGGCGTGGATCTGGACGACTGCGAGAAAGTCAGCCGCGGCCTGTCGGCGGTTTTGGACCGGAAGGATTGGATCTCCGTGCCTTATTTTTTGGAGGTGTCCTCCCCGGGGATCGAAAGGGTGCTGAAAAAGGACAAGGACTGGATTCGCTTCAAAGGCGCGCCGGTCAACGTGCATCTGTTTGCCGCCATTGAAGGCAGGAAGGTGTATCAAGGCGCGTTAGGCGAAGTCAGTGATCAGGAATTGTGTTTGACTGCCGGCGATCGGGAAATTCGCCTGCCGAGGGATCAGATTACCCTGGTTCGGTTAGCTTGGGAAGCTTAGGACTCGTTAAGGAGGGAAACGAACGAGATGAATATGGAATTGGTGGAAGCCCTGCGGGATCTGGAAAAAGAACGGGGAGTCAACGCGGATGTATTAATAGAGGCGATTGAAGCGGCTTTGATTTCCGCCTACAAGAAAAATTTCGGCGCGATGCAGAATGTCCGCGCCTATTGCGACCGGTCCACAGGCGAGATCAAGGTTTTTTCACAAAGAACCGTCGTAGATGAGCCCGACGACCTTCGTTCGGAGATTTCTCTGGAGGAAGCGCGCCTGCTCAGCCCGAATTATGAGCTGGAGGATGTGGTGGAAACAGAAGTCACACCCAAGAATTTTGGCCGCATCGCCGCTCAGACGGCAAAGCAAGTGGTGGTTCAGAGGATTCGCGAAGCGGAACGCGAGTTGGTCTTTGACGAGTTTTCGAATCGAAAAGGAGATATCATTACCGGGGTCGTATATAGACATGAGAACAAAACCATCTTGATCGACTTGGGAAAAACCGAGGTCGTTCTGGGGCCGAACGAGCAGATGCCCGGCGAGACATATAATCAGGGAGACCGGATCAAGGCGTACATCATTGATGTGAAGAAGACCACCAAGGGCCCTCAAATTATGGTGTCCAGAACCCATCCGGGTTTTTTGGAGCGTTTGTTCGAGCTGGAAGTGCCGGAAATCCAGGACGGCGTTGTGGAAGTCCGCTCCGTCGCCCGGGAAGCCGGGTCTCGGTCAAAAATCGCGGTTCATTCCGTCAATGAAAACGTGGATCCGTTAGGATCTTGCGTGGGGCCGAAAGGCATGCGGGTACAGGCGGTCGTCAACGAGCTCAGAGGAGAAAAAATCGACATTGTGAAATGGAGTCCGGAGCCTGAGAAATTCATCGCCAACGCCTTGAGTCCCGCCAAGGTGGTGTCGGTGGAGATTTTTGCCGAAGAGAAGCTGGGCAAGGTCGTCGTCCCGGATTATCAACTATCCCTGGCCATTGGGAAAGAGGGACAGAACGCGAGGCTGGCGGCCAAACTGACGGGATGGAAAATTGACATCAAGAGCGAATCTCAGGCGGCTGGCGAGCCGGAACCGGAATAGGAGGGGCGATGCGAAAGACGCCTCAGAGAATGTGCGCCGGATGCCGGCAGATGAAGGATAAGAAGGAGCTGGTCCGGATCGTCAGAACGCCGGAAGGGGAAGTCCTCATGGATTCCACCGGGAAACAATCCGGAAGAGGGGTCTATCTCTGCCGTGATCTTAAATGTCTGGAGCAGGCGGAAAAAGGCCGGCGGCTGGAAAAAAGCCTGAGCCATCCCGTATCCGTGGAAGTCAAGGAAGCCTTAAAAGAGGCTTTAAAGGAAGCGTCAGATGGACGTTCATCCTAAGGCCGCCGCGATGCTGGGCTTCGCCAGAAGGAGCAGACATTTGATTTTGGGAGAACTCGCCCTGGAGCAGGGCATTAAGAGCAAGCGGGCTCAATTGGTGATATTGGCGGAAGATGTGGTACCCAGAAAGAAAGAGGCTTTGGGGCAATGGTGCCGGAGCGCCGGAATTCCGTTTTTGATCCTGGGAACGAAAGAAACGTACGCCCGGATCTTCAATATACAGCCTCAGGGCTTCATCGGAGTGACTGATCTCCAGATGGCCCAGGCTATTTTAGGAACTGTCAATAAATACAGTTGGAGGTGATTGAATGGCTACAATTCGGGTTCATGAGTTGGCGAAGGATATGGATCTATCCAGCAAAGATTTGTTAGATAAGCTTCAGGAGCTTGGGCTTCCCATAAAAAATCATATGAGTACGATTCCCAGCGGGGAAGTGAATCGGATCAAATCCATGGTTTGGAATTTATCCCAAGGCGCGCAAGGCGGCGCGCCGGCGAAGGATCAGGCGCAAAACCGGCCCAAACCGGCAGGTTCGGGAACCCCTCCCGCTCAGGGGACTCAAGGCCAGGGTTTTCAGGGGCAGCGGCAGCAGGGTCAGCCCTTCGGCGGCCAGCCTGGAAGCGGTCAAGCGGTCAGCGGCGGGCAGCCCAGGTATCCGCAGCAAGGCCAGGGCCAGGGCGGCGGGCCGGCTCAGCGGCCGCCACAGAGGCAGGGGACTCAGGGCCAGGGTTTTCAGGGGCAGCGGCAGCAGGGTCAGCCCTTTGGCGGCCAGCCTGGGAGCGGTCAAGCGGTCAGCGGCGGGCAGCCCAGGTATCCGCAGCAGAGCCAGGGCCAGGGCGGCAGTCCGGCTCAGCGGCCGCCTCAGCAGCAAGGCCAGGGTCAGGGCGGCGCCCCGGCGCAGAGACCGCCTCAGCAGCAAGGCCAGGGCGGCGGCCAGGGGCAGGGAGCTCAGGGCCAGGGCTTTCAGGGACAGCGGCAGCAGGGCCAGGGTCAAGGGCAGAGATGGCAGGCCGGCGCTCCGGGTCAAGGACAAAGGACTCAGGGACAAGGGTTCCAGGGCCAGGGACAGCGGCAGCAGGGTCAGCCGGGGAGCGGTCAGGCCGGCAGCGGGCAGTCCAGATATCCGCAGCAGGGTCAGGCTGGCGGCGGACAGTCCAGGTACCCGCAGCAGGGCCAGGGTCAAGGCGGGCAGCCCAGGTATCCGCAGCAGGGTCAAGCCGGTGGCGGCGGGCAGTCCAGATATCCGCAGCAAGGCCAGGGTCAGGGCGGCGGCCCGGGACAGAGGCCGCCTCAGCAGCAAGGCCAGGGCGGCGGTCAGAGGCAGGGAACTCAGGGCCAGGGTTTTCAGGGACAGCGGCAGCAAGGCCAGGGTCCGGGGCAGAATCAGAGACGGCCGGCCGGCGCTTCGGGATTCCAGGGGCAAGGGGCTCAAGGCCAGGGTTTTCAGGGACAGAGGCAGCAAGGCCAGGGTCCAGGGCAGAATCAGAGATTCCAAAACCAGGGGCAAGGCGCCGGCGCCCCCGGGCAGAAACCGAGGCAGGACCGCGGCCAGCAGAGGCAGCGCCCTTATCACGATACGGGTTCCGTGACCAAAGGGCCCGCCATCCGCAAGGATACCGCGGGGCCTTTGTCACAGATCGTCGGAGAGCATGAAGCGGACAGCCAGCTTTTGAACAGAGTGGAAAAAGCGGTAGGCGACAAAGCCTACGACCGCGGCGGAAAGACCAAGACGCCCAATCGCAAAACCAACCGTTTCGACGATAAGAAGAATGACCGGAGAAAGGGCAGACCCGGGTATAAAGACCGGAATCAGAAGAATTTCCCGAAACCGCCCATCCCGGTGGTCATCAAGAATATTACCTTGGACGGTCCCACCTCAGTCCAGGATTTCGCGCATCTTTTGAATAAAAAAGCGGCGGAAGTGATCAAGAAGCTGCTGGGCTTCGGGGTGATGGCCACCATCAACCAGGAGCTGGACATCGAGACCCTGACCTTGCTGGGGGAGGAATTCGGCACCACTGTGGAGGTCCGGGTGAGCAATGAGGAGATTCTCAGCGCGGCGGACATGCCGGACGATCCCCAGGCGTTGGTGGAACGGCCGGCGGTGGTGACCATCATGGGGCATGTGGATCATGGCAAAACCTCCTTGCTGGACGCCATTCGCCACGCGAATGTGCAAGCCTCCGAAGCGGGGGGGATCACCCAGCACATCGGCGCTTACCAGGCTGAAATCAACGGAAAGAAGATCACATTTCTGGATACGCCGGGACATGAGGCTTTTACAGCGATGCGGGCGAGAGGCGCGCAGGTGACGGATATCGCCATTTTGGTGGTGGCGGCCGACGACGGGATCATGCCTCAGACCGTTGAAGCCATCAATCACGCCCAGGCCGCGAAAGTGCCCATCATTGTGGCGGTCAATAAAATCGACAAGGAAGGCGCCAATCCGGAGAGAATCAAACAGGAGTTGACGGAATACGGACTGGTTTGTGAGGAATGGGGCGGGGAAACCATCGTGGCCGAGGTATCGGCAAAGACGAAACTCGGCTTGGAAGAACTGCTGGAGATGATTTTGCTGGTGGCGGAGGTAGGGGATCTGAAAGCGAATCCCCACCGCAAGGCCAAGGGGTCCGTCATTGAGGCGAAGCTGGATAAAGGCCGCGGCCCGGTAGCGACGGTGCTGGTGCAGAACGGGACTCTGGAGATCGGCGATTATGTGATTCTGGGCTCCGCTCAAGGCAGGGTGCGGGCCATGACGGATGAATGGGGCAGATCCCTGAAAAAAGCGCCGCCCTCCGCCCCGGTTGAGATTATCGGCTTGTCCGAGGTCCCCGAGGCGGGGGATGTGTTCCAGGTGGTGGAAGACGAGCGCCTTGCCAGGCAGATCGCCAGCGAGCGCACGGCTATTAAGCGGGAGGAAGCGATTCATTCCAGAAGCCGGGTTTCTCTGGATGATTTGTTCGACCAGATCCAGAAGGGCGAAGTCAAGGACTTGAATTTGATTGTGAAGGCGGATGTGCAGGGCTCGATTGAGGCGCTGAAACAGTCGCTGGACAAATTATCCAACGACGAGGTCCGGGTGAACATCATTCACCAGGCGGTGGGCGCCGTTACGGAAGCGGACGTGATGCTGGCTTCCGCGTCCGACGCCATTATCCTGGGCTTCAATGTGCGACCGGACGTGAACGCGCGGAAGATGGCGGAGTCGCATCAGGTGGATATCCGCCTGTACCGGGTCATTTATAACGCCATTGAGGATGTGAAGGCGGCCTTATCCGGCTTGCTGAAACCGGAAATCCGGGAAAACAGCATTGGGCACGCGGAGGTCCGCGCGGTGATCAAGGTGCCCAAGGTAGGTTCGGTGGCCGGCTGTTATGTACTGGAAGGCAAGATCGTCAGAAATTCCCAGTGCCGGATCATCCGGGACGGGATTGTGGTCCACGAAGGGGACATCGCCTCTTTGAAGCGGTTTAAAGATGATGTGAAGGAAGTGACTTCCGGTTTCGAGTGTGGGATCAGCATAGAACGTTTTAATGACATTCATGAGGGGGATCAGATCGAATCCTTTGTGCTTGAGGAAATCAAGCGTGAATTTGAGGAAAAAAGCCTGTAAGTGTTTCTATAGCCGCCCCAAACCGGCGGCCCTCACGGAGGTGTTTATATGGCAAATCATCGCAAATACCGCGTGGAAGAAGAGATCAAGCGGGAGGTGGCGCGGATGATTCAGGATGAGGTCAAAGACCCCAGAATTTCCGGCTTGATCAGCGTTACGCATGTGGAAGTCGCGAAGGACTATCGCAAGGCCAAGATTTATGTCAGTTGCCTGGCGGAAAAAAAAGACCAGCAGATTGTGTTAAAAAGTCTGGGAGGCGCCAACGGGTTCATCCGTTCCGAGCTGGCCTCCCGGCTGTCGCTTCGGTTTGTGCCTGAAATTGAGTTTCTGATTGATCACTCCATTGAAAATGGGGTAAAAATATCGAAAATGCTTTCCGAGCTGGAAACGGGAGTATAAGGAAGGCGCCGCGGCGCCGCTTAGGATTCGTTAAATTGGAGGAAGCCGATGAATTGGAATGATGTCAGGGAGGCATTGGGGGACAGCCGGCGCGTATTGATTGTGGTCCACGAGAACCCCGACGGGGACGCGTGGGGTTCCGCCTTCGGCCTGGCGCTGGTGCTGGCCGGGCAAGGCTATGAGCCTCAGATTATACGCCACCGCGAGCCGGTGGAGCTGTATCAGTTTTTGCCGGGACAGGAATGGATCAAACTGGTTCCTAAGGGGCCGGAGGAGCTGCCGGCGGGGGTTCCCGTGATCGCTCTGGATTGCGGGGATCGGAAGCGGATCGAATACGCTGTTTCTCCCGCCTCGAAAATCATCAATATCGATCATCACGCCAGCAATACCGGCTTCGGGGACGTGAATCTGGTGGACGCGGACAGCGCGGCCACGGCGGAATTATTGTATTATATCCTGGCGGAGGCGGGGATTCCCATCAGCCCGGAGGCGGCCACCTGTTTTTATGTGGCTTTGGCTACGGACACGGGTAACTTTACCCATTCCAATTTAACGGCAAGGGCTTTGCACGCGGCGGGATACCTCCTTGAGATCGGGGCGGATCTTCAGCTGGCCCGGGATAAGCTCCTGGACAACCGGCCGAAAAAGGAACTGATTCTGATTCAGGAGGCCATGAAGAATCTGCGCTTCTCCGAAGGCGGGGAGATCGCCTGGTCTTTTTTGGAGTATTCCGCTATGGAGCGGGAGGATCTGATCACGACGGAAACGGACAATCTGCTGAATATCATGCGCCAGGTCAGCGGGGTGGAATTGGTGATTCTGTTCAGGGAACAGGAGCCGGATCAGGTAAAAGTCAGCTTCCGGACCAAGGCGTACATCAACGCGAATTTATTGGCGCAGAAGTTCTCCGGCGGCGGCCACGTCCGGGCTGCCGGCGCTTCCGTCCAGAAGCCGCTGACGGAGGTCGTTTCTCTGGTCATGGGGGAGGCGGAGCGCTCGGTTAAGGGGCGCCGGTGACGGAAGGGGTCTTGAATGGAAGGGGTCTTGAATGTTCTGAAGCCGCCTGGCATGACTTCGCATGATGTGGTGGCCTGGATCCGAAAAACGCTGGGTGAGCGCCGGGTGGGTCATGGGGGAACCTTGGATCCGCAGGCGGCGGGGGTGCTTGTGGTCTGTCTGGGCCAAGCGACGCGCCTTCTGGAATGGGCTTCCGGCGGACGCAAGAGATATTTGGCGGAAATGACCCTGGGGATTCGGACGGATACCCAGGACGCTTGGGGTGAGATCACGGGGAGCGGCGACTGGCGCCGGGCCGGCCGGGAGGAGATCGGCCGGGCGGCGGATGAATTTACGCGGCGGATATGGCAGGCGCAGAAGACTCCGGTTTATTCGGCGGTGAAGCTGAACGGGATTCCTATGCACGAAAGGCTCAGGAGAGGCATGGAAACCCAGGAGCGATTGCGGGAAGTCGCCATTTATGGCTTGGAAATCATTGATATTAAGGAAAGTAAAGTTAAATTTTGGGTGGAGTGTTCCGGGGGCACGTATATTCGGACCCTATGCCATGATTGGGGCGAACGCCTGGGGACAGGCGCGCATATGTCATTCTTGCTCCGATTGTCCGTGGGGCCTTTTGCGTTGGAACAGAGCCATACCTTGGAAGAAATCCGGGAGCGGGGGGAAGCGCTGTTGAGGCCCAAGGAATGTCTGGTGGCGCATATGCGCCGGATTCAGACGACCGAGGAGGAGACGGAGCGGCTGCTCCACGGACGGACCATTGAGATTCGGGAGAAGGAAATACGGGAGAGGATCAGTCCGGGGGAGAACGCGGAAGGGACTCGCGCCGACGGCCAGGGCCGGTTCGGCGCGGCGGCTCGCGATGACGGCGGCGACAGCCAGGCCGCCCGGGGCGGCGAAGGGGTGTGGGCCGCGGCGATGACGCCCGCGGGCCGTTTGGCGGCGGTGGGGAAGCTCACCGCGGCGGGAGGCGGCGCCGCGTTCAGACCGGTGAAGGTTTTTGACGGAGTGCGTCTATGATCATAGATTTGGATCGATACATTGAGACCGGCAAGAAAGCGGAATTTGACCGGCGCGCCCGGGGGCTGACACTGGCTCTGGGTTTTTTTGACGGGATGCATTTGGGGCATGGGGCCTTGATGGACGCCTGTCTGCGTCAGAGCGCCCGGGACGGGTCGGTTCCGGCGGTATTGCTCCTGGAGCCCCATCCGCTGCGTGTGCTGGCGGAAGGCGGCGGCAGTATCCGGACATTGAACGGCTTGCGGGAGAAGATTTATTTCATCCGCCGCCGCGGCGTCGGGCGGATGTTCCTGAAAGCCTTCGACCGGGAATTCGCGCGGCTTGCGCCGGAGGCATTCGTTCAAAGGTATTTGGTGGATTTGCTGGGTGTCCGGAATGTGGTGGTGGGTTTCAATTACCGGTTCGGCGCCCGGGGGATGGGTACGCCGGGTCTCTTGGAGCATTTGGCTCAGCAATATGATTTCGGCCTGAGGGTGGTTCAGCCGGTTTATGTGGATGACCGGCTGGTGAGCAGCACGCTGATCCGGGAGAAGGTGGAAGCCGGAGACATGGAGGCGGCCGCCCGGCTGATGGGGCATCCCCATCTTTTTGCGGGCCGGGTGGCGGAGGGAAACCGGCTCGGCCGGCAGTGGGGGTTCCCCACCGCTAATCTGCCGCTGGATCCGACGGTTTTGACGCCGCCCCTGGGCGTGTACGCGGCCAGGGTGGAGATCGCGCCGCCGGCGCCGGCCGGAGGCGCCGGCGATGCCTCCGGGGGCGGCGGGGCCGGCGATGCTTCCGGAGGCGGCGGCGAGGCCGGCGTTGACTGGGCAGGTGACGGTTCCGGCGGCGGCGCTTCCCGCGATAGGGCCGGCGGATCCGGCGAGGGTGCGGGGGCCGATGTGGGCGCCGCCGCCGGTTACCGGGCGGTGGTCAACATCGGCACCCGGCCCACAGTGGCGCCGGACCGGCCGGATGTGACACTGGAGGCGCATTTGCTGGATTTTGACGGAGATTTGTACGGTCAGGAGATTCGTGTTTTTATCCTCAAGCACATGCGGAACGAACGGCGCTTCGAGGACACGGACGCCTTGAAGGCCCAGGTCATGCGGGATATAGCGACGGCGCGGGAGGTGTTGACCCTATGATCAATCTGCTGGAAGAAGAGAGCATGACAGTGGAGGAGTTTTTGAGTTCACCGGATATTCATCCTAAATCGGAATATTTGAACGGAAGGGTGGATGAATTCGTGGTTAATTCAAACAGCCACGTTAATATACAGGTCAGACTGATATTGATATTAGGCGGCTTATTGGAACTCAAACATCCGTCTTTCCAGTTGAAGGGGGAGACGTTTGGAATCAAGACCGCCGGAAATAGGATATACATGCCTGATATTACGGTCATTCCGGCCGGCGGCGATCACGAACTCAGCATTCCTTACGAAGGCGGCATAGAGTTTGCCGCGGAGATTTTATCAAGACATTCCGTGTACAAAGATACCAGAGTGAAATATTTGGATTATTTAAAGCATGGCGTGAAAGAATATTGGATCGTCAATCCCGATATACGCATTATAGATGTGTACTTGCTTGAGGATGGCAAATATGTATCGAGGAATTTTGTGGCCGGGGAGATCATTGACGCGGGAATGTTTGCCGCGGATGGGATTCCGGTGGATTTGATTTACGACAGAACCCTCAGCGTCATAGAATTTATGAATCATCAAAGGAACACTTAGATCCAGGCAAAGGAAAGTGGCTGTCAAGTAAAATGAAGTCATCTTCAATTCGTAGTTTGGGGCAAATACCCTCCGCCGGATGCCGGGTCAAACCATGAATCGCTGGAAGTCATGCCGGGGCTGGACACGGCGCAGGGGTTGACCGTCTCTCCGGCGGCTACCCTTCCTCCGCGACTAGCCCTCCGAGGCGTTTCAGTTCGTGCCGCATGACGGCTACGGTCAGCGCCGCCGAACCGATGTCCGAGACGGGCAAGGCGTAGAATACGCCGTCGATCCCCCATATCCTGGGGAGCAGCAGAACAAGCGGAATGTATAGAAATATCTGCCGGGACAGGCTCAGCATGGTGCTTTGGACAGGCTTGCCCACAGACTGGAAATAGTTGGAGCTGATCATCTGAAAGCCCACCAGGGGAAAGAGCATGGTGCTGAACCGCATACACCGCACGCCCAAATCCAGCAGCTCCCCTTTTTCCGCGGTAAAAATCCCTATCAGGGCCTGGGGGAACAATTGAATCACGGCAAATCCCGCCGTAATGAATATGCTGCCCGATATGACCGTCCATTTGTAGGTATCCCTCACCCGGCGGAAGTTCTTCGCGCCGTAATTGTACCCGACGATGGGCTGCGCTCCCTGGGTCAGCCCCTGCAGGGGCGTGGTCACCACCATAATGATGCTGAACACAATGCCCATGGCCGCCACCGCCAAATCACTGCCGTAGCGGTACAGCATCCGGTTTTGCAAAACGGTCACGACGCTCATGGCTACCGTCATGGCGGCGGGGGCAAAACCGATGGCTATGATCCTGGACGTGAGACCGGGATCCAGCTTCATATCACGGATATGAAAGCGGAGCGGGGTGTGCTTCGAGTTGAAATAAAACATAACCCATACAAACGAGGCGAACTGCGAGATAATCGTCGCCCAGGCCGCCCCGGCCACGCCCCAGCCGAAAACGAAAATAAAAATGGGGTCGAGGATGATGTTTAATCCGGCGCCCAATATCTGGGTGAACATGGAGATGCGGGGATGCCCGTCGGACCGGATAAAGTGGTTGATGCCGGGACTCATCGCGCCGAAGATCCCGCCGTAGAGTATGACCTGGAAATAGGATTTCGCGTATGGAAAAACGGCTTCACTGATGCCCAAAATCCGGATGAGGATGTCGTCCAAAAAAATCAGGCTGATTATGATGAAGATGCCGGGAAGGATAAAGAGAAGCAGGAAAGCGTGGCCCATGATTCTTTCCACCTCGTCCCGCCGCCCTTCCCCGAGGCGTATCGAAAAAAGCGCGTTGGCGCCGACGCCGATCAGTATTGAGAATGACATAATGACCAGCATCGCCGGCATGACCACGGTAACGCCGGCGATGCCCAGGGGATCGACGCCCTGCCCCACATAAATACGGTCCACTACGTTGTAAATGGTGTTGACAAACATCCCGATGATGGCGGGAATAGAGAAATCAAGCAGTAATTTGCCGATTTTTTCGGTTCCGATTCTATCCGTGCCGCTGCTGTGTTGTTCCACAAAATACCTCCTGCCGTTATCCGGCTTTTTTTGATTTTGCCCCATTTTAACATACAGAATTCACCCTTGCAATCCGATTTTGGATACGCTATAATAGGGCTTGCGGAGAACGCAAATGATAACGCAATTTGGTTAAACGGCACGGGCGCCTTTGACTGAGCTGCGCCGAATGAAGGAGAGAGATCAAGATGGTGATGACTTTAGAACAGAAGACGGGGATTATTGAGAAATACCGCATTCATGAAAGCGACACGGGATCCCCCGAGGTTCAAATCGCGATCCTGACGGAGAGGATCAATTATCTGACGGAACATTTGAAGATACACAAGAAGGATCATCATTCCCGGCGGGGGCTGCTGAAGATGGTCGGCCAGAGGCGGGGGCTGCTGAATTATCTGAAGGGGAAGGAATACGACCGCTACAAGAACATCATCACCAGCCTGGGTATCCGCAGGTAATCAGGTAGTCAGGAAGAACAAACAGAATACCGGCCGCAAGTCCCGCGTGGGAATGGCGGTCGTTTTTTTTTTACGGCTTGTCCAACTTTTTGCCGTCTGGAAGGAAAAGCATAAATCGCGTAGAATCAATAAATGAAACCGATGGAAGAGAAAAATATGTGGGAGGTAATCACAAAATTATGCCATATGATGAGGCAAGTATCTTAAAAAAGGAACTCACGCTGGGGGGCCGGACCCTGATTCTGGAGATGGGCCGGGTGGCCAAGCAGGCCAATGGAGCGGTACTGGTCCGGTATGGGGATACCGTGGTGCTGTCCGCGGCCACCATGTCTAAGGATCCCAGGGAGGGCATCGATTTTTTCCCGTTGACGGTGGATTATGAGGAAAGAATGTATTCCGTGGGAAAAATCCCCGGAGGTTTTATCAAAAGGGAGGGCCGGCCCAGCGAGAAGGCGGTGCTGTCCGCGCGGCTGACGGACCGGACCATCCGGCCGCTGTTTCCGGAGGGATTTGCCAATGACGTGCAGATCGTAACCACGGTTCTCAGCGTGGATCAGAACAATCCCCCGGAGATTCTGTCGGGGATCGGCGCTTCCGCGGCGCTTCATATATCGGACATCCCTTTTCTGGGGCCGATTGCCACAGTGGCGGTGGGGTGGAATGAGGCGGAGGGATTCATAGTGAATCCCACTTTGGCCCAGCTGGAAACCTGCCGGCTGCACCTGACCGTGGCGGGCACGGTCGAAGCGGTGAACATGGTGGAGGCCGCCGGCCGTGAGATCCCGGAGGAAATCTGTCTGGACGGGATTATGTTCGCCCATGAGCATATCAAGCAAATCACGGCTCTCATCGAGTCCTTCCGGGAGGAAGCCCTGGCCCGGGGTTTGGGCAAGCCGAAGATCACCCCGGTTCTGCGCGCGCATGATCCGGAAGTGGAGCAGGCGGTGCGGGAGAGCGCCGAGAGGGTGATGCTGGAGGCCATACAGTGCGCCGACAAGCTGGAAAGGGAAGAGCGTGTGGCCAAAGTGAAGGAGGAAACCCGCGCGCTGATGGCGGAGAAATATCCGGAAAAAGAGAAGGACGTCAAGGGCGTGCTGGAGGATATCGAGAAAGAGCATGTGCGCAAGCTGATCTCCGTTGACAAGATCCGTCCGGACGGCCGGGCGCCCGATGAGGTCCGTCCCATCGTCTGCGAGGCGGGGATTCTGCCCAGAACCCATGGGAGCGGGCTGTTTACCCGGGGCCAGACTCAGGTTCTGACCATCACCACCTTGGGAGCGATCGGGGAAGGACAGATCCTGGACGGGCTGGGGGTGGAGGATTCCAAACGGTATATGCACCAGTATAATTTCCCGCCTTACAGCGTGGGGGAGACCCGTCCCATGCGCAGTCCGGGCCGCCGGGAGATCGGACACGGGGCGCTGGCGGAGCGGGCGCTGGAGCCGATGATCCCTTCCGAAGAGGAATTCCCTTACGCCTTCCGGCTGGTGTCCGAGGTGCTGGAATCCAACGGGTCGTCCTCCATGGCCAGCGTCTGCGGCAGCACCCTGTCCCTGATGGACGCGGGCGTGCCCATCAAGGCGCCTGTGTCGGGGGTGGCCATGGGGCTGATCAAGGAAGGGGAATATTACACGATTCTGACCGATATCCAGGGATTGGAAGATCATCACGGAGACATGGACTTTAAGGTGGCGGGCACGGCCAAGGGCGTGACGGCCATTCAAATGGATATAAAGATCGCCGGTATCGACCGGAATATCCTGCGGGACGCTCTGGAACAGGCGCGCAAGGGACGCTTGCACATCCTGGACCGGATGCTGGCCGCGCTGCCGGCGCCTAGGGCGGAGCTGTCGCCTTACGCGCCCCGGATCATCACATTGACCATCAGTACGGATAAGATTCGGGACGTCATCGGGCCGGGAGGCAAGACCATCAAGAAGATCATCGAGGAAACCGGAGCCAAAATCGACATCGAGGACGACGGTCGGGTTTTTATCGCGGCGGCGGATGTGGAAGCCGGCAGAAGAACGGTGGAGATCATCGAGCAGCTGACCAGCGATGTGGAAGTAGGCAAGACCTATACGGGGAAGGTGACGCGTTTGATGAATTTCGGCGCGTTCGTGGAGATACTTCCGGGGAAGGAAGGATTGGTTCATATCTCCCAGCTGGCCCTGGAGAGAGTGGCCAAGGTGGAGGATGTGGTGAACGTGGGCGACGAGGTCACGGTCAAGGTGACGGAGATCGACCGGCAGGGCAGGGTAAACCTGTCGCGCAAAGATGTGTTGAGACAAAGAAATTAAGGAAGCATGATTTTATTATTCTCACATAAACTATCTTGAGATGGGGTTCGTATGAAGCCGCGGAGATAGGATGTGAGCCGATGAAAATCTGGTTTGTCTCATGGAAAAATTTAGCTTTATGGATCGCCTGTATCATTGCTGCATTGGTGATATTAGGCTTTCTTTTGTTTTCGCCCCCGAAACTGACGCCTGTGATGGAACCTATCTATGCCGGGCCGGCGGGGAAACAGGCGGTGACCCTGATGATCAATGTGGACTGGGGGGAAGACGTTCTTCCGGGAATCCTGGACGAGCTGTCGAAGAATCAGGTTCCGGTCACTTTTTTCGTCACCGGGCAGTTTGTGAGGAAGCATCCGGAATTAGTCGCGGCCATGGATTCGGGCGGGCATGAAATCGCCAATCACGGGTATTCCCATTCCCACCCGGATCGATTGACGCTGGAAGAGAACCAGGAGGAAATCACGCGGACTCAAGCCGAGATTGAGGGATTGGGGCTGACCGCCGCCCGGCTGTTCGCGCCCGCTTATGGCGAGAAAAAACCTCATGTGGCGCTGGCGGCGGAGGGATTGGGCTATCGAACCGTCTACTGGACCATTGATACGCTGGACTGGCAGGAACCCTCGCCGGAGGAGATCTGCCGGCGAATCGAGACTCGGCTGGAAGACGGGGCGCTGATTCTGGCGCATCCCAAGGAATGCACGCTCCAGGCGCTGCCGCGGGTCATAGCGTTGGTCAAAGCGGCAGATTATCAATTTTTAACGGTGTCGCAGATGCTAGACCTGTAGGGGCGGCATCCTGCCGCCCGACTGCGGGGCGCCGCGGATGACGGGAAAGGACCGGAATGAGGCGGAGGATTGTTTTACGCTGCGCGGCGATATGCGCGCTGGGTATTTTTGGGTGGTCGGGATGGGCCGGCCCGGTTTGGGCGACCGGCCCGGAGCCTGCTCTGACGGCTAAGGCCGCGGTGCTGATGGACGCGGACAGCGGGGAGATCCTCTATGCTCTGGAGGGGACGGAACCTATGTCTCCGGCCAGCACCACCAAGATTATGACGGTTTTGCTGGCTTTGGAACGGGGTTCCCTGGAGACCCCCGTCCGGGTATCCGGCAGGGCGGCTTCTGTGGGAGAGGCCAGCATTCAGCTGAAGGCCGACGATGTTTTGAGCGTGGGCGAGCTGCTTTACGGCGCTTTGATGCGTTCCGGCAACGACGCCTGTGTGGCCGTCGCGGAGGCTTTGGCCCCCAGCGAGGAGGAATTTGTCTCCATGATGAATTTGAAAGCCAGATGTCTGGGGGCTTTTCAAACGCGTTTTACCAATACAAACGGACTGACCGACGAAACCGACCCCGCCGGACACCGGATGTCGGCGCGGGACCTGGCGCTGATCTCGCGGGCGGCCATGGGGAATCCGGTTTTTGCCTCCATCGTGCGCCAAAAAAATCATGATTTGAAATGGATTTATCCCGATAAAACGGTGTCCATCGCCAATACGAATCAGCTGTTGTGGATGGACGGCCGGATTACGGGCATTAAGACGGGAACCACCGATTTGGCCGGCAGATGCCTGGCGGCGTCCTTCCAGGACCGCGGCCGCGCGCTGATCGCGGTGGTACTGAACGCGGAGGACCGCTACGGGGACGTGATGCGTTTGTTTCAGTATGGAATGAATGATGAGACGGGAGATGAGTAAAATTGAATGATGTGGATGTATCCAAATTGACTTTACCCAACGGAGTTCGAATTGTCACCGAGAGGATGGAGGGGGTTCAATCTGTCGCCCTGGGCATTTGGGTGGGGGCGGGATCCCGGCTGGAGAACGGGCAAAATTCCGGGGTTTCGCATTTTATAGAGCATCTGATGTTTAAGGGCACCGGGAAGCGGACGGCCAAGGACATCGCCGAGGCACTGGACGGGGTGGGCGGACAGATGAACGCGTTCACCTCCAAGGAATGCACCTGTTATTATACCCGGACGCTGGACGAGCATTTTGATCTGGCGTTGGATGTGCTGAGCGATATGTTTTTTAACTCGGCTTTTAAACAGGAGGCCATCGACATGGAGCGCGGCGTGGTGGAGGAGGAAATCCGGATGTATGAGGATACGCCGGACGACTTGATTCACGATTTGCTGGTGCAGACAGCCTGGCCCGATCATCCTTTGGGCCGGCCGATTCTGGGCACGCTGGAATCCTTGGGGGGCATCCGGAGGGCGGAGATTTTGGACTACATCGGGAGGGCTTATGTGCCGGACAGAGTGGTGGTCGCCGCGGCCGGACGTTTGGAGCATGAGGAAATCCAACAGAAGATCCGGCTTCGGTTTGAGTCCATGAAGCAGGTCCAAGGGCTGGACACGCCGGCGGCGCCGGCCGCGACGGTTCCGGTCGGCAGCAACCAATGGAAGGACACGGAACAGATCCAGTTATGCCTGGGCGTGAACGGGCTGAAAGTGGACGACGCGGATATATACAGCCTGCATGTGCTGAACAATGTGCTGGGGGGCGGACTCTCCTCCCGGCTGGTTCAGAGCATCCGGGAGGAACGCGGGCTGGCCTATTCGGTATATTCTTATCACAGCGCTTTTTGCGACACCGGTTTGTTTGCCTTGTACGCGGGCACCAGCCCTTCCAAGTATCAAGAGGTGCTGGATCTGCTTTTAAAGGAACTGGAGAGTCTGGTGGAAAAAGGAATCACTCAGAAGGAACTGGAGAAAGCCCAGGAACAGATCAAGGGCAGTTTGATTCTGGGGCTGGAAAGCGCCTCCAGCCGTATGAGCCGTCTGGGGAAAAACGAGCTGGCGCTGAATCGGATGATTCCGCCCTCCGAGGTGGTGGAACGGGTGTCCGCCGTGACTCTGGAAGGGGTGCGTGAGCTGGCCGGCCGGCTGTTTCGGGAGAAAAAAATCACGGTCTCGACCATCGGACGGTTAGAGGAGGCCGTTCGCCTTTGAAATGCCATTCAAGGGCATGATCACTGAACAGGCAGCTTTGATCGCGGTTCGTGGCAAAA
>JAISDM010000201.1 GCA_031264885.1 Peptococcaceae bacterium
CGCCGCTGATCACCTGGCGCGGAGGCCCCTGGACCAGGATTTTTCCGTCTTTGAGGCCGACGACTTCATCTGAATACATCAGCGCCTGGTTGATATCGTGCAGCACCATGACGATGGTCAGCCCGTGCTTTTCGTTGAGTTTCCGCACCAGCCGGAGGATCTCCACCTGGTAGCGCACATCCAGAAATGTGGTCGGTTCATCCAGAAACAGCAGGCGCGTGTCCTGAGCCAGGGCCATCGCGATAAAAGCCCGCTGACGCTGGCCGCCGGAGAGCGTGCCCATGGACTTGTCCGCGATCTTTGAGATCCCCGTGGCGTCCATCGCCCACCGTATCCGCTCCGCGTCCTGTTCCGAGGGCGCGCGGAGCATGGAACTGTGCGGGATCCTGCCATAGCCCACCAGCTTCCTCACGAACAAATCATCCGGCGAGGTGTTTTTTTGATGCACGATCGCCGCTTTTTTAGCGAAATCCCTCAGCCGTATCCCGGAAATATCCCGTTCCCCCAACAGCACCCGCCCGGCGTCCGGCTTTAAATTCTTGGTCATCAGCTTCAGCAGCGTGGTCTTGCCGCAGGCGTTGGCGCCCATCAATGTGGTGACCGCCCCGGGTTTGACCGTGAACGTCACCCCGGAAAGCACCGGCAGATCCCCGTAGGCAAAGGACAGATTCTCGGCGGCCATGCGCTCATCGGCCAATTTGATCCCCCCTTCGCAGCAGAATGATAAAAAACGGACCGCCGAACACGCTCATCACCACCGCCGCCGAAATCTCATAAGGCGCCGCGATCAACCGCCCCGCCGTGTCCGCCAGCAGCAAGATAAAACCGCCCAGCAGCACGCAGAAAGGCGTAAGTATCCGGTGATCCGAACCGACGATTTTTCGCGCCATGTGCGGCGCCAAAAGCGCCAGGAAGCCGATGACCCCTACAATCGCCGTGGCGGAAGCCACCAACAGCACCGCCACGCCGGAAATCCCCGCCCGCAGCGCGTCCGCGTTCACGCCCAGTCCGCGCACCGCCGTGTCGTCCAGCGCCATCAGGTTGCAGGCAGGCGACAGGAGGAACGACGGAATCAGTCCGATCGCCGCGTACAGCCCCAGCAGCCTCACATCGTTCCAGGTTCGCTGGGACAGGCCGCTGACCGTGACGGACACGCCGGAAGCGTTGCCGACGCCTCCCAGAATGCCGGTCAGACCGGCGAACACGGCGCTCACCGCCACGCCCACGAGAATGATCCGCACCGGGTCA
Organism: Peptococcaceae bacterium; assembly: GCA_031264885.1. GTDB lineage: Bacteria > Bacillota > Peptococcia > DRI-13 > UBA5745 > JAISDM01. Next base: position 1,249 of record JAISDM010000201.1, read on the forward strand.
AGCCCCCCTTTCCAAGACAGGGAATAAATCAGAACAAAGGCCGCGGCGCCCCCGGCGAAGGCAAGCACGGGCACAGAGAAATACAGCATCGGAAAGAACATCGTCACCACCGCCGCCGCAAAGGCCGCTCCGCCTGAGATGCCGATGATGCCGGGATCGGCCAGGGGGTTTTTCAGCACCGCCTGAAGCAGCAACCCGGAAGCGGACAGCATGGCTCCCGACAGCAGAGCCACCAGGACGCGCGGAAAGCGCAGATCATAGATCGCCGCTACACGCGGGTCGTATTCCACAAACAGCCCCCGGAGCAGTTCGTCCCAGGTCACCGAGACGCTGCCCGTCTTCATGGCGAACAGCAGCAAGACAACGGTCAGCGCGGCCAATACCAGGCAGCCGGCGGCGCCGGCGATTACGCCCCTTTTCATGAGGCGTCCTCTCCATAAAAGATCTCCGCCATCTGATCAAAGGCTTCCGGCCAGCGGAAATTGGCGCTCATACCAAAGATGGTATAGTCCAAATCATACACACGCCCCTCCTGAACAGCCCGGAAATGCCTCCAGATGTCGTTTTCCGCGAATTCCTTCGCGAACATATCGGCCACCAGATCCGGCAAGGCGTGCGCGGTGCGCAATATAACATCCGGATCCAGTTCCAACAGCGCCTCCGTGTTCCAACTGACAAAGTCCTCCACAGGATCCGAGACCACATTGATTCCGCCGCCCATCTCGATTAGGCTGCCTACGTAGGAATTCTGGGTACACTCGATGTAGGCGCCGGGGAGCCCCATCAAGATCAGAACGGTGGGGGATTCCTTGCCGGTTTTCGCGGCTTCCAATCTCTCCAGAACCGCGTGGTATTCCTCGACCAGCGCCCGCGCTTTTTCCCCTTTGCCGTATTTCTCTCCTAAATATTCAATGCTCTCATACAGCCCCGCCACACTGCGCAAATTGAGGAAAGTCGCGGGGATATCCGCGTTGGCGAAGCCCGGGGCCAGGTCGCTTTCCAGTGTGTCGGGGCCTACGACCTCGGTGGGGTTCAGCAGCTTGATCGCCTCGAAATCCGGCGCCATAGGGCTGCCGGTCTCCGGCAAATCCTCATACCGGGCGGGCAAACCCTCCAAGGCGGGGCGACCGGCAAGCTCCAATTCCAGCCGGTCGCATATCTCCACCGCCGCCCGGGACGTGGCGATGAGCCGGTACGCTTCGGCGGCCAGCAGCCCTCCGTCCGGAGACGCCGCCGGCGACGGATGCTGATCCACACAGCCGGACGCGGCGGCGATACTGAGGGTGAGGGTAAGCGTGAGAACCGCGGTTCGATATTTGTTCATAAATCTCATGCGCGTTCCTTCCGTTTCATCGACAGCCAAAGAGACGCTCCAGCCGCGGCGATCAAGAGAATGGCCGCAATGATGAGAATCGGGCTTAAGCCGCCGGAACCGCCGCCGCCCGAACCGCCGCCGCCGGTTCCGGATGCTTGTCCGGGTACGGCCGCGACTGCCGCTTCGTCGGATTCGGATGGAGCCGAAGCCGATGGAGGCGTTGTTGACCCGGCGCCGGCGGCATCCTGAATCCCCGGGGCCGCAGCCGTACTTGGCGGCGCGGTCTGTTCCCGCGCCGGCGAAGAGGTCACCGCGATCTCCCGCGGCGCTGTGGATTCGCCCGCATCACCGGAGGGCTCCGGCGCCGCTGCAGCCGGTGTAATATCCGGCGCGGCGGCGGATTCCGGCGTCGCCGCCGCCGCGCCGTCCGTCGGCGCCGAGGCTTCCGCCGCGTCCCCTTGCCCTGTGTCCGCCTGCGCCGGGGCTTCTCCCGCGCCCTCTTGCCCGGCCTCCGCCGCTTGAGACTCACCGTCCCCTGTTTTTGGCTTGACACTGACCACAAAATCCCCGCTGCCCTCGGTCAGCGATTCGGACAGATTCATATAGAATTTCACATCCCGCCCCATGGGAATCACATACATTTCCCAGCTTATGTACGCGCCCACGGAAGGCAGCTCAAAGCGGTAATCCGCCGTATCCGCGCCCGCGTCCTCAGCCGTGACCCGGGGCGTCACTTTCGTGTAGCCCCCGCCCGGCGCGTCCTGCACAAACAAGCGAAAATCCCTCATGTTGCTCATAAGCTGCAAGCGCACCGTGGCGTAAACCTTGCCGCCGTCGATCTCCGCCAGCGCCTTCCCGTATACGACGCTGCGGCACATCCCCTCGCCCAAAGCGGCGTTTTTTGAGCCGCCGTCGTCGGTGACGCCCGTGTCGGGATTCAGGTAATATGTATTTGTCACCGTCAAATACACCCCGTCGCTCACCGCGAAAACAGGCGCGAACCCAAAGAAGCAGAACGCGGCGGCGGCAAACACCAGTCTTTTAAGCATTTTCAAAACAAAAACCCCCTATTTCAGTTATTTATAGCTAACAACTCAGCAAAAAAATTTCCTCAAATCAAACACCGACACGCATAAATCGCTTACGCTGACCGGCATTTCCGGAACCGTCGCCTCGGCTCTCACCCGCGCCGTCAGTTTTTCCAATCCGTCCCCCGAATTGACGTATTCCATCGCGCCGCAGGGAATCACCCATTCCCGTTTGGTTTCGGGTATGGCCTCGCGCCATTGGCCATTTTGCATATAAGAGAGACTTTTGAGGGTTCCGCGGAACCCTTTATACGCGATGGTCTTTGACGTGAGAACCAATCCCACGCTGTTGGGTCCCGCAACCAGCCGCGCGTCGCCCCTGAAGCCCCTGTTCCCCATAGAGAGATTGCTGGTTCCGGGTATGAACAGGTTGATCTTTACCGGATAATTCCCGCAAGGCAAAGCCTCAAGCGATTTGCAGCGAGAATCGGCGACCTTGCTCAGCATACGCTCCAGATACAGATAGTCGGCCAGCTTTTGGACGATTTCGAGAGAGGACCCGGCGACCGTCCTAAATGCCTCCTCTCCCGCCGTTTTATCGTCCAGACCGAAGCGCTTGTACAAAATCGCGATCTCTTCCGCCGGCTTCACATACTTCGCGATGAGTGAGACGCCCCTCTTAGTCAACGCCATATTCTTGCCGTCCGCGTCCACCAGCCCCATGTTCACCAAAACGGCGTTCATTTGAGAGACGGCGCTTTTGCTCACGCCAAAAGCCTTGGATAAGGCGGTGACGGATCTGCGCAAGCCCCGGTGGTAATAATAATACCGCAAATATAACAGTTGAAGTGGTCTAAGGTTCTGATCCATTCTCTTTTCCCCAGTAGTGTGTGACAACGCGAACATTTTGCGGCAGCAACGCCGCCGCTTCCGATTCCCATAGTAGCACCGAAATAATCCAAATGTCAACTAAAATTTTTGCTGCTTTCGGACGGCCAATGCTCCGGAAACGTCCGGAAACGTCCGGAAACCTGGCCGCTAAAGATTTTGACTTTGATTAATCCAAGTGATACTATAATCGTAAAGCCATCAAGTTCGCGGCTGAAGTGAAGCCAGCATTACATAGGAGGTTACAATTCTTATGAAGAAACTGTTTTTTCAGAATAGGATTAAACTGTTTCTTCTGATAATTATTGTAATATCAGTTTGCTATATGGTTGTTTTATGTGTTAATAGACAAAGTTTGAATATTTCAATTGACAGAGAAAGTATAAATAATATAGTCGTCAACAGCTGCGGACTTGGCCCTAAAACAGTGTATTATTCAGATCATAAAGAGGCGTTAGATTCTCTGTTCAGTATGATTTCAGGCGAGTATGAATACATTGGCAATTGGAAAAGACCTGACACATCAGGCGGTGGTCCATATACGATTGCGTTGTATGATCATAACAAAGATTTGATTGATACAATCTATTATATGGACTATCGTATTTTTGTTGGTACGATTTGGAGAGATAAGTTTTGCACATACAAACACAAAGAGAAGATGCTTGATTTTAACGAATTCCATATTTACTTAGATGAACACGTGGAATTTCGCTGATAAGGGCCTAATATCGAGGGAACAGCATGAAACGGTGGGTATTATTCATAGCAATCATGGCGTTGGTGATTTTTTCAAGCTGCAAATTCAAGAATGCCTTTGAGAATGCTGAAGAAATAATCGCAAGCGCCGAGATCAATGAGCAATGGCAGGTAACTGCTATTGTGCTCTATAAAGGAAACTTGAAAAATGAGAATGAAATGACAGGAGAGTTTTGCGTCGCTGCCATAAACGCGGCCGGCGAAGAGGTCTGCCGCTATTCGTTAAATGAGATATACGCCGCTGAAGAATTAACGATGGTTTTTGCTGAAAACTCAGCCTTGAGGGTACGTGATTATAACAATGACCGTATTCCGGATATTGCGATTGGCTTTCCGGCTGGAGACGGCAGCGGCGAATATAAATACACCATATTCTCATTTTACGATGACGGAAATATACTTATCCAGCCGGTTAAGGGATATAAAGAAGACGGATTTATTCATTCCGTAAACTGCGGGAATTTTGCTGAACTTCGGGCCTCCGTCGGAGTGGGGATGGAGAGCGCGCCGGGCGTTTTGGCAGGAATCCATAATGGCGCCGCGTTCATACCCGCAAGATATACATGGACGGGGAGTGAATTTTCTTTTGTTCTGGAAGAGCCTTTTGTCATACCGCAAGACGGGGTTCCCAACGAATATGGCTATACCGTATCCATAATACAGACGCGGTTTCTAAAGCCTATGGCGGCGTATGAGAAGGATTTTTCCATATATAAGAGCTACATCTTAGGTTCTTTTGACGCGGTTGTGACGGATAAGAACGATTTGGAAATAAGCAGACTGAATATCAATTCACTTTTTTTGAATCGAGAAATTGGCTGGGCCGGAACTTTTCCGCTTGCCTTCGAGGATTACAACGGGGATGGCAATTACGAGTTTGCTGTCGGCCAAGCGCTTGATGACAGCCCTGAGTTTCAATATGTTCTTATAAGTATTGACGATGAAGGCGTTTTAAGCCGTGTGAATGTGACCGGTTATAAAGATGAGGGATATATCTACAACTCAAATGAGGATGCGGCTTTTCGGAAAGTTGTGGTCCCTTATTTTGGCATAGAGGTTACATTGAATAACGGCGGTTGGAGTAAAGGCTATTATTATTGGCAAGACAATATGTTTAGATTCCGCAATGGTGTAACGGTCGGATAAAAGTTAGGCATTTTGCCGCCTGTCTTGGACGGGGGCGGATTTCAATGGCGAATCGAAGTTAGCTTAGGCATAAATAATCGGCGAGGGTGAAAAAGTATTTTTTACGCTTGTAGCAGGATGATTCGGCGTGAATAAAATAATATTGAACCGCTGATTCAGCGGCGAATTAGCAGAAAACGCTTTTTGAGGAGGAATCTACGTGAAGAACAGCTCAAATCAGGTATATCAGCCTGGAAGCGGCAATTCAAATCCTTGTTGTTCCAATCAGGTCTGGTTTGCCGATCCTCAGAATTGCCAAGGATCTTCCTGCTGGGGCGCCTGCTCGTTTTGTCCTCCTGGCGCCTCGTGCGTTCCGGGGCCTCCGGGGCCTCCTGGTCCCATGGGTCCCCGCGGCCCGATGGGATGCAGAGGCGATACGGGTCCCAGGGGCCCCATGGGGGATATGGGACTTGAAGGGCCTCAGGGAATTCAAGGCGATCCGGGTTCGCCAGGACCTCAAGGGATCCAAGGTGTACCGGGGCCTAAAGGGGATCCTGGCGCCGTCGGTCCGGCCGGGGCGCAGGGAGCGGTTGGGCCGCCCGGATCCGCGGGTCCGCAGGGATCACAGGGACCACAGGGGCCGCAAGGGCCGCAGGGTGTGCCGGGGGGAAGCGTCCCGGGACCGGTAGGGCCGCCAGGACCGGCTGGCCCCGCAGGTGCAGCCGGTCCGGTCGGACCCCAAGGTACGCAGGGCGCGCCGGGGCCGAAAGGGGATCCGGGAGGTCCTCCGGGACCCATCGGTCCAGCTGGGCCGACGGGGCCTCAGGGAATCCAGGGGGATCCTGGTCCGGCGGGATCCCAGGGAGTTCAAGGAATGCAAGGTCCTGTGGGCCCGATTGGATCTGAAGGTCCCGTAGGACCTGCAGGGCCTCAGGGCGTTCAGGGGGATCCCGGTCCGGCGGGACCTCAGGGCATTCAAGGGCTTCAGGGTGTTCCCGGCCCGGCGGGAGCGATCGGGCCAGCGGGGCCGGCGGGGCCTGTCGGGCCTCAAGGGCCACAGGGCGACAAAGGTGACAAGGGCGACGCGGGAGCCATAGGTCCGGCGGGCGCGGCGGGGCCGGCGGGAGCGATCGGGCCGGCGGGGCTTGTGGGTCCAGTCGGGCCAATCGGGCCGGCCGGGCCTATTATTTATACACAACTTTGCCGACAGAATAATTGGTGCTTCAAGCCGTTTGAGTTTGGCTTACGACCAGTTCACGCTCATTATTCTCAATGAAGTCCAGTATGCGCTGGTACTGATCGGCAAAGCTAAATTTAATTGTTAATTCCCCATTCTCGTGCAGATAAATCGTATCAATCAAGTCAACGAGCATGTCGCGTTTCAGGCTGTTTATATTCTTGTACTTCTGAAATTCCATAAAGTACGGATGTTCAGTGGTTATCCCGGAAGCAATTACGTTACAATCATCTCGAATTTTTTCGATCGCCTTGCTGATTTCATCAATCCTGTTTGCGTACTCAGATTTCATGCGCAAGTATTCTTCCCGCGTAATATCCTCGTTCTTCCAATCAGCATAAAGCGAATCGGAAATCTTTGTAAGTCTTGCGTATTCATCTTCATGGCGTCTAAGCATCATGGTTAATCTGCTGGACTGATTGTTTACTCTGGGAGACTTGTTAATTTGATCAATGATTTTAACCAGATCATCCACTAATGCAATTTGTGCCTTAAGCGCCTGCAGTACCGCAGATTCTAAAACATCCTGCCTGATTGATTTTGTTGCGCAAGCGTTTTCTAACAGCCTCTTTGTACGACAGAAATAGTATACGTGATCTTTAGATGTTTTACGATGCAACGCTCTGCCGCAATTCGCGCACTTTAGAAATCCGGAGAAAAGATGGACTTCTTTCTTCCCTGGCGCAGTTCTCGTGTCTCGTTCCAATCGGCGCTGTACTTCTTCGAACATGGATTTATCAATAATGGCGTCGTGCATATCTTCAACGATAAACCATTCTTCTTCAGGGGTTCTGATCTGTTTATGGAGTTTATAGCTAAGAACACGAAATTTACCTTGTACCATACATCCGATGTACACGCGATCTTTCAAGATCCTCAAAACCGTTGAGCCGGACCAGTAACATTCTTTATGCGTATTGTGTGGGTTGCAATACTTGAAACCCTGCTGCTTCTTATAGCTCGCGGGACACGGCACACCCCGTTCGTTTAATTCTCTGGCAATGCCGTCCTTGCTCAAGCTTCCGGTTTTTTCCTGTCCCGGCCTTTCGATCCCGTAAAGGAACCAGGTGAAAATGTCTTTTACTACGTTGGCTGCTTCCTCGTCGATGATCAAGCGATTTTTGTTGTCGGGGTGCTTCTTGAAACCATAGGGGGCAAAAGCGCCGATGAACTCGCCTTTCCTTCGTTTGGTGTTGAAGGTCTTGCGCACTTCTTCTGAGGTGCTTGCGGCATACTGTTCGTTAAACATGCCGTGGATCGGTACTTCCAGCCCTGAAACGGAGCGCGGATTGACATAGGTGTCGATGAAGGGCGTTCCTAAATTGATGAAACGCACACCATTCAAAGGAAAGAATTCTTCGAGGTATTTTTGCTGGTCGCCGAGATTTCTGAAAGCGCGGGCAAGGGATTTTACAATCACACAGTTTACTTTTCCATTTTTGATATCTTGTTCCATACGTATGAAATCAGGACGGTTTACGTCAGTTCCTGTTTTACCATCGTCGATATAAGTATCCACGATGATATATTCTTCTTCAAAATGGTTCTGAACATATTCAAAAAGGATTTTTCGCTGGTTCTCGATGCTTAGGCTTTCATCATTCCCATCCTCTCTGGAAAGCCGTATATAGAGCGCAATTTTCCAAATGAGATTCCTTACATCTTGATTTGCCTTTCTGATACGTGCCATTATACCTCCTTCCCTCCATAATCACATGTCTATTATACCGCGCCCCTGGCTGTATGTCAGCAGTTTTATTTCATTTATTATCTGTTTTTCAGACCAATGAAATAATCAAGTATTTTTTCATCCAGCGGTTTTGCGTCAGAAATATACTCGATTTTCACCGGCGTTTTTCCACAGCGGTAACAGTAAGGATTTTTGATTTGTTCCAGAAAATTTGATATCCGCTGCTTAGCAGGGAGCGTATCATCAATTCTGACGCAGCCGATATCAATAAGTGTGTTAGTATCCATATTCTCGATTTCCATATGGCTCATTTCTGCCATTTTTTGTAATGTCAACATTCACATTCCTCCTTTGGGCGCTTATTAATGTGTATGCGAAGCCACTTGTACGATATGCGTGGAAAAGACGACTTGCAATTATTCGCGCTGCGTGTCCGCGAAATATTTACCATACATTTCGAAGAAAAGGAATATTTCAGACTGCCGCCGGCCGGCATCATAAGCGTTAGCTTCCCCGAGGATTGCTCCGGGCTGCCCTCATTGCGTGATCGCTGTGACTAGGCAGAAGTATCATTATGTCCCATGCGCGTCGTCGCGCCCCGCCTGCCACGGCAGAGTTCAAACATTGCGTGGATCGTCAAGCGCCGCTGCCTGTCCGCTCGGCGCATGGGGAACGTACCTGAAATATTGTATATGAAATTGTCAAAGAGCATTGAGCAGTT
>JAISDM010000219.1 GCA_031264885.1 Peptococcaceae bacterium
GTCCGAAAACGTCAAAAATCGCATTGTTAACGCAATATATAGCGTGTCGTTTCAACCGAATGACCCCATATATTGTGTGTTGGCAATATTTAGGGTACGTTTTCGGACGGTCTGGCCCGTCCCGCTCATTCGTTTCCGGGCCGCGCGCTCACTTGGTTGCGCCCGCTGTTTTTGGCATTGTACAGAGCGATGTCCGCTTCGTTCACCAGGTCCGCGAAGGACCGGCCGTAGTCCAGGCCGGCGCTGGCGACGCCGATGCTGATGGTCACGTTAAAGTAGCCGCTCGGAGACGGGAACGTGGCGGCCTCCACGGATTTGCGGATGGACTCCGCCACCAGCGCGGCGCCTTCGGTATCCGTATGCGGCAGCCAGGCGCACAGTTCCTCCCCTCCGTACCGCCCGGCGATGTCCGTGTGCCGGAGCCGGGCGCGCAGAATGTCCGAGATGCCCACGATCACCGTATCTCCGCAGGCGTGGCCAAAGCTGTCGTTGATCCGCTTGAAATAATCAATGTCCATCATAAGCACGCTGCCAGGTATTTTATCACGGGCAAACAGGTCAAAACTGAGCCCGGCGTCGGTGAAAAAGGTTTTGCGGTTGTATAAGCCGCTCAGGGGATCGTGGCGGGCCATCCTCTGAAGCTCCAGCATCAGCTTGTGATTCTCGGTGTCGTCATAGACGACGATACAAGTGCCCAGAACCCGGTTGCGCGCCTCCAGGGGCGTGCGGGAAACGCGCAGAAACATGACCTCTTTTTTGCCGGGATGAGGGAATTCAAAATTATTTAAATCTTCATTTAATATCGCAAGAGCCAATCCTTCAATCTCCGCGGCGGGAGTCCACTGCCCCACCCTGCGGAGGGCGGGAAAATACTCCGCGGCGCGCTCGTTGGCGTCCAGGAAATGGCCGTCGTTATCAATCAAAATGAAAGCGTCTTTCATTTTTTGGATCACCAGCTCACGTCCGAGACTGCGCCATTCCGGGGTGCGGTAGCGGGTCAAATACAGGCACAGGGACGAAACGGTCAGATTGACAGCAGTGGGAATCGGATCCCAGCCTGCCGGAGTCAGCCCCGCCAGCAGACAAAACTGAACCGCCAGCGGTATGGTGGCGGCGATGACAAAGTGCAGGCAGTGGCGCAGTTTTTTTCGTCCGGAACGGACCATATTGCGGATAATGATCACGCAGCCGATCCCGGTCAGCCCGTAGCTGTAAACAAAAACCGTGAAATAAAGCGGGCCCGGCGTAACCGTCAGATGGGGCAGCGCGCCCTCGGTTGAAAAACTCAGATCCGCGTACAGCAGGCGCTGGGCAGGCCAGGTGAACACCAGGAGCGTCATAACGGTGGAAATCATAAGCAAAACAACCGTATGCCACGATCTCCGGAGACGGCTGCCGCTGTAATCGAAGCCAAACAAGAAACAGAACACGCCCAAAAAAGGGATCCCCAAATACTCCACCTTACAGGCGACAACGGCGGCTTCCAGGGATGAAGACGTCACTTCCAGGAGGTGCCCTGCCCCCAGCAGGAACGCCGCCAGGGAAAGACAGGTGAAATATCTCATTTGCGTGTATCCCCAATTGGTCATGGACACAAAGACCACTGCCAGGCTCATCAGCAGACAAACAGCCTGCAGAGCCAAAAGGATCTGCGACAACGCTTTATCCTCCCATTGTTCATCCCATCGGTTTCAGTTCCACCACCGTGACCCCGTGCCCGCCCTCACTGTATCCGCCGGTTCTGGAGGCGGAGGCCAGAGGATGCCTGCGCACCATATCTGTGACGGCGCTTCTTAAAGCGCCTGTGCCCTTGCCGTGGATGATGGTCACCTTGCCGGCGCCGGACAGGTAAGCGTCGTCCAGGTATTTCTCCGTTTCTATGAGGGCTTCATCCACGGTAAGCCCGCGGAGATCCAGCTCCAGCTTGATATTTCTGGCTTTATCCGCCACCAGAGCGCCCACGCCGGTTTTTTCGCGGCGTCCGGACGGCGAGCCCTCGTCCAGGCGGTCCAGATCCCTGAGCTTCACGGCGACCTTCATGACGCCCGCCTGAACCAGCACATCCCCCTGAGCTGTGGGTTTGGCCAGAACCTGCGCCTTCTGCCCCAGCCGGCGGATGAGGACCTGATCCCCGGGTTCCAGGTCGCCGGCGCTGAGTTCCGGCCCGGACGACGCCGCCCGGTCCATTTCCTCATGAATCCGGGTTTCCCGATGGCGAAGGGCGTCCCGTACCCGCCGCGCTTCCGCCTGGGACCGCTCGGAAACCTCTTTTTGGATCCCCTTGATTTCTTTGAGCAGATCCTCGCTTTCTCTCCTGGCCTGAGTGATGATTTCCAGAGCGTCCGCCTTGGCTTTTTCCAGCATCTTTTTGACCTTCTGCTCCGCTTCCTCCTCTTTATGTTTGGCCAGAGAAAAACGAATCTGAGCCAATTGCCGCAGCTCCTGAGCTTCGGTCCGCTCTTTTTCCGACATAAGCTGGTTGGATTCCAGATTCGCCAGCAAGTCCGATATGCGAAGCTCCTCCTGTGACAGAAGGCTCCGCGCCCGCTGGATCACCGATTCCCCCAGGCCCAGCCGCCTGGATATCTCAAAGGCGTTGCTTTTGCCGGGGACCCCGATCAGAAGCCTGTAGGTGGGCCGCAATGTCTCCACATCGAATTCCACGCTGGCGTTCTCCGCGTTCTCATGGTTGAACGCGAAGCTTTTTAACTCGCTGTAATGGGTGGTGGCCACCGTTTTCGCGCCCAGACGGATCAGATGCTCCAAAATCGCCATGGCCAGCGCGGCGCCTTCCGCCGGGTCCGTGCCGGCGCCCAGCTCATCCAGGAGCGCCAGATTGTTGGGCCGAATCTGTTCCAAAATAGAAACCAAATTCGTCATATGGGAAGAAAAGGTGCTCAGGGACTGTTCGATGCTCTGCTCATCCCCGATATCCACAAAGATCTGCTCGCAGACGGCCAGTTCCGTGCCCTCCTGAGCCGGCACATGCAGACCGGATTGCCCCATCAGGGTCAGCAGGCCGATGGTTTTTAACGTGACAGTTTTGCCGCCGGTATTCGGCCCGGTGACCACCAGTGTGCTGAATTTTTGCCCCAAGCTGACCGTAATCGGAACCGCTTTCCCCTGAATCAGGGGATGTATGCCCTGAACGATGCGCCACTGCCCCTGGTCGTTCACCAATGGACGCCCGCAGTCCATGCCGGCGCTCAATTTGGCTTTGGCAAAGGCGAAGTCCAATTCCGCCAGGGACTCCAGCGTCTCTTCCAGTTCATCCCCATGCTCATAGACCTTCTGGGTCAATTCCCGCAGGATCCGCGCCACCTCCGCTTTCTCCGCGGATTCAAGCCGCCGGGTTTCATTGTTCAGCTCCACCACCGCCATAGGCTCGATGAATAATGTGGCGCCGCTGCCGGACTGATCATGGATGAGTCCGGGGAGTTTTTGGCGGTATTCCTGCCTGACGGGGATCACATAACGGTCGTTCCGGAGGGTGATGATGGGATCCTGCAGGTATTTGAGGATCTCCGGGTTTCGGATAAAACTCTCCAGTTTTTCTCTGGCCTTGCCCTGGTAGCTCCTCAGCTGGCGGCGGATTTTCTTCAATTCTTCCGTGGCGCCGTCGGCGACCTCGCCCTCATCGGTGATACACTTCCTGATTTGCCGCTCCAAAGCCTCAAAGACGTGGAGCCCGTAGGCCGAATCCGTCAATGTCTGAAGCTGCGCGGCCTCCTTCTCAAGAAAAGCCTTGATCCGCCGGGAAGCGGCCAGGGTATCCAGGATTTGGATAAACTCCGGAGCTTCCACAATGCCGCCGGCAGTGGCCCTTTGAAGCGGCGGGCGCACATCCCTGATCCCGCTCAGGGCGAAATTGGGAAAGAGCCGCAGAACCTCTTTCGCCTCGCTGGTCTGATCCAAAGCGGCGTTCACCTGGTACAGTCCCGGCAGCGGCTTCAGGGACAGGGCCAAATCCCTGCCCAGACCGCAGACACAGCAAGCGGCCAGTTTCTCGATGATTTTGTCAAATTCCAGTTTGCGCAAAACCTTATCATTCATATTGCGCTCCTCACGCGCCGCGTCTTTTTTTGGATTCCGGGCCAAGCCCGGAATGACGGGGACAGGCGCTTGTCAAAGACGGGCGGCAGAATGCCGCCCCTACAGGCTTTATCCTGTCATTTCGGGCTTATTTCTATTTTTGGATTCCGGGCCAAGCCCGGAATGACGGGGACAGGCGCACACACCGTTCGCGGCGCCGCAGGGGCGGCATTCTGCCGCCCGTGACCGCCCGGAAAGGGACGGGCACGGCATGCCGTGCCCCCACGGGGGGAAATAGACGCGGGGCGGATGGCAACCCGCCCGTTTGTTTTCGGACAACCTGGCCCGTGACCGCCCGGCATCTTTTATTCCCCTCCCTGACGGGGGTAGGGGGTGGTCATTCAAAGCGCCACCACCCCGTCAGTCGTAGGGGCGGCATTCTGCCGCCCGTGACCGCCCGGAACCCGGATCCGCTCATGTGACGCGCCCTGCCCTACCGCCTGATCCGGGTCATACCGGAGCAGGGGACGGTCTCCAGCCCGTGTTTCTCCATCTGATCCAGGAGCAGGTTCATCCCCAGGGAGTCGCTGGAGATATGGCCGGCGATGACCACGTTCACATGGTTTTTTTCCGCGGCTTCCCGGTTTTTATCGCTGATGTGCATCCCGACCACACATCCGACGCCCGCCCGGGCCAAATTCACATAAGCGTCCTCCGGCCCCCCGGTGCCTCCCGTCATATCTACCATGATTTTGCCGGGCCGGTTTTTGCCCTCGCCCACAAATATCCGGGGCCCCGCGTTCTCCCTGGCGGCCTGAGCGTATTCCGGCAGCTCCGTCAGAACCTCCGTCAACTCGTCTAATGTCTTGGGCGCTTTGGAATCCAGCAGACGGGTCAAAAAAGTGTTGACCATGTTGTCCGCCGGCGTATGAACGCAGGCGAACGGGAATCCCAGAAGCCTTGCCGCGTCCACGGCCCGGCGGTGATTGCCGGGCATCAGGTTTCTGGCGACCTCCCGGATCCTGGGCCGCATGATGGCCTCCGCCACGTTGATGGGCACGCCCATCTCCGCCATGATGTCCTCCTGCATCCCCATGACCCCGTACAAGCCCGCCAAAGCAAGGCCCTCGGGGTGATGCGCCAGAATAAGGTCGATGGCCTGCCCCTTCTCCCTGAGCCGGTCGGCCAGCAGGATCTCCCCCGCCTCTATGTCGATGCCCACCAATACCTTCCGGACTTCCAGATCCAGGTCCCCGTTCAGGACCCGGGTGTCGCCGTAAGGATTCCAGAGCCGGTCCGTGTCGAAGCGGGCTTTCTCCTTCTCTTTCATCTCCTGATATTCTTTGTCCGCCAGGTCCAGAATCCGCTGAATCTCGCTCTCCGGCCTGGGGTCATTTTGCTTTCCGATTTTAACGGCTTCCTGATAGAGTATTCCGAGTTTCATTCGATATGCTCCTTTCCAAATAATCGATCAAGGTTTGGTAGTCATCCTCCACCTTGACCAATCGGTCCACCAGATTAAAGGCGGCCAGTATCACCGCGGTCTTCGGGGAAAAATTCCGGTTGGCGTCCCAAACGGTCCGAATGGCTTCATTGAGCCTCGCCGCAATTTTGAACATATGCGCCTCATCGGCGTCGCTGCTGCGAATGGTAAATTCCTCATCCATAATGGAGATTTTCACACGGGTTGCGTTATCCTCTTCCGCCGCCATTGCGTTCCCCCTCCTCACACCGCTTATCGGTCACTGTCCGGCGCGCCGCCGCGCTCTGTCCGGAACCCGCGGCTCCGGCCTCCGATGGGTCACCGGCCCCGGATCTGTCCCTTGAACAAGTCCCCCAGACCGCTCTCTATCCGCTCCTGGAGGGCGTTGACCTCCTGATCCGTCAACGTCTTCTCCGGCGACCGCCATGTCAGCGAAAAAGCCAGGCTTTTGCTCCCGGCGGCAATCTGCTCTCCCTGATACACATCAAACAGACGCGCTTCCTGGAGGAGCGCCCCCCCCAGCTCAATCACAGCGTCCGTAATCTCCTGACTCGGGAGTTCCGCGGGCACCGTCACGGCCAGATCCCTGGTCAGCGCCGGATAGCGCGGCACAGGCCGGTATGTCTTGGCCCCCGCTTCGGCCAAAAGGGCCTCAAGGTCCAGGTAAAAAACCACGGCCCTCTGATCCAGCTCGTAATCGCCGGCTGTCTTTGGATGGATCTCCCCCACAAAACCCAGGACGCGGCCCTCCGCCTCTATCCGGGCGCACCGTCCCGGATGCAGGCCGGGTACTTCCTGATCCGGCGCGAACCGGACGTTCCTGACGGATATCTTTTGAAACAAGGCTTCCAGCACGCCTTTTAGATAGTAAAAATCATATTTCGGCTCGCCTCCAAGCCAGGATTTGGGGCGTCCGCCGGTGCAGACCGCGCCCAAGGACCAGATTTCCAGCGGATGGCCCTCCGGCGCCGGGGATTTTCTGTAGATTTTGCCCACCTCAAAGAGCCGCAGATTCCGGTTCTGCCGGTTCAGATTGCCCGCCGCGCAGCTCAATAGGCTCGGCAGCATGGTGGTTCGCATGATGCCCTGCTCCTCGGACTGAGGATTCATGAGGGCCACGGCCTCCCGCCACGGATGGCCCTCCGGAACCCGCAGGCGGTCCAGATGGCCGGGATGGATGAAGCTGTACGGGACGATCTCCAGGAAGCCCTGGCCCGCCATGAAATGGGCCAGATCCCTGCGCAGCTTCTGGGAAGGCGTCCGGGCGGATCCGCTCTGGCGGCCGCCGCCCGCCGGCAAGGTGGCGCCGATCTTGTCATAACCGTACAGACGCGCCGCCTCTTCGACCAAATCGGCTTCCAGGGCGATGTCCCGCCGCCAGGAAGGGGGCTGAACCAGCCATTCCACGCCGCCGGGCAGCCCGGCCCGGGCACTGTTCCCGCCGGCTCCGACACGGGCACTGTTCCCGCCGGCTCCGACAGCGCCGGCTCCGTCAACCGCGCCGCCGCTTCCGCCGGCCGCGCCGTTTTCGCCGGCCGTTCCGACTCCGCTGCCGCCCCGCTCCTCTAAAACGGTGATCCGCAGCGCGTCCAGGAACCGCCGGACCACAGCGCCATCCAACTGTGTGCCCAAGTCATGATTGATTTTATCCAGACGCAGCCGGATCTCCGGCGGCGCTTCTATCTCTCCCCGGACATCCAGCGCGCCGGTCACTTCCCGCCCCGCGCCGATGGCGGCCAGCATCTGAGCCGCCCGGTCGGCGGCCAGTTTGGTCTGAGTGACGTCGATGCCCTTCTCGAACCGCTGAGCGGCTTCCGAACGCAGACCGAAAGCCTGAGACGTCCGCCGTATAGAGGTGGGATGGAACCAGGCGGCTTCGATGAGGATTTTCGTGGTCTGATCCGTGACCTCGGTATTCAGGCCGCCCATCACACCGGCCAGGCCCACAGCCTTTTCCCCGTCGGCGATGACCAGCGTCTCCCCCGTCAGATTCCGGGTCTGTCCGTCCAGAGTCACAAAACGCTCCCCCTCCAACCCCCGGCGCGCCACGATCCCGTGCCCCGCCAGCGTGTCATAATCATAGAAATGAAGGGGCTGGTTGGTTTCCAGCATCACCAAGTTGGACACATCCACAATATTGTTGATGGAACGCATGCCCATCGCCATTAACCGCTGTTTCAGCCACGCCGGGGAAGGCTCCGTATGTGCGTTCTCCACCAAACGGGCCGAAAAACGGGGGCACAGATCGGCTGCGTCCACGCGAACCCAGGCTTGATCTTGTATCTCCCCCTCCGCGGCCGATTCCGTCACCTCAGGCAAACTCAGCCGTCCGCCGGTGACGGCCGCCACTTCCCTGGCCACATTCCACATGCCCATGCAATCCGAGCGGTTGGGCGTCAGCTCCAGATCCAGCACCACATCGTCCAGCCCCAGGGTTCGGACGATATTCTCCCCCAGAACCGCGTCCGCCGGCAAGGGATAGATCCCCTCTTTCTCGTGAGGCATGAGTTTGTCCGGATCCAGGCCCAGCTCTTCCGCCGAACAGAGCATACCCTCCGACGGGACGCCCCTGAAATCGGTCAGCACGATGCTGGGGTGGGATTCGCTGGGCAGCTTCGCCCCCACCCGCGCCACAGGCGCCTTCTGTCCCACAACAATGCCCGGAGCCGCCGTCACAACATTGAGAGGCCGCTCCCCGCCGATGTCCACCTGGACGACGGACAGCTTATCGGCGTTGGGATGCCGCTCAATCCGAGTCAATTGCCCCACCAGCACGCCCTCCACGCCCTTATCTAAATATTCGACGCTTTCCACCGGGATGCCCGCCCGAGTCATAGCCTCCGCCAGCGCCTCGGGGGACATGTCCAGCGCGACCAATTCCTTAAGCCACTTAAAGGATACTCGCACAATGATTCCTCCCCATTCCGTAAATCAAAACCCCATAAATCAAAATTGCTTGGATCAAAACTGTTTTAGGAAGCGGACGTCGTTTTCAAAAAGCAGCCGCAGATCGTCCAGCCCGTATTTCAGCATGGTGACCCGATCCACACCCAGTCCGAAGGCAAAACCCGTCACCTTCCCCGGATCGTAGCCCCCCATCTCCAGCACCCTGGGATGCACCATGCCCGCGCCCAGGATCTCCAGCCAGCCCGTGCCTCCGCAGGTGCGGCAGCCCCGGCCGTGACACATGACGCAGGATATATCCACCTCCGCGCTGGGCTCCGTGAAAGGGAAGTAGCTGGGCCGCAGCCGGATCCGCTGCTCCGGGCCGAACATCTGCCGGGCAAATTCCAGCAAAGTCCCCTTTAAATCGCTGAATCGCACATGCTCGTCGATCAAAAGCCCCTCCACCTGATGAAACATGGGCGAATGGGTGGCGTCGTCGTCCCTGCGGTAAACCCGCCCCGGCACGATGATCTTCACGGGAATATTGGGGCACATGGCCTCCATTGCCCGGTTCTGAGCGGGAGACGTATGGGTCCGCAGCAGCACCTCCGGGGTAATATAAAAAGAATCCTGCATGTCCCTGGCCGGATGATCCTTGGGCAGATTCATGACCTCAAAGTTATAATAATCCGTCTCAATCTCAAATCCCTCATATACCGAATAACCCATGCCGATAAAAACATCCTCGATCTCTTCCTGCACCTGATAGAGAAGATGCCTCCCGCCGGTCCGGACATCCGTCCCCGGAAGGGTCACATCCAGCGTCTCCCCCGCGATTTGCCGCTGAATCCCCTGATCCCTCAGCGTCTCGGAAAAACGGCTGATCCGGGTTTCCAGCTGATCGCGTATTTCATTGGCCAATTGCCCGATTACGGGTCTTTCCTCCGCGGAGAGCCGCCCCATATTCTTCAGGAGCTTGGTCAATTCCCCTTTTTTGCCCAAAACGCTCACCCGGAACTCATTCAGCGCCTCCAAATCAACGCACCGCTCCAGGTCCGCCTCCGCCTTCTCCTTCAATTCAAGCAACTGTTCCCGCATAACGTACCCTCCCAATCTTCCGCGGCGCCGCGGCGTCACGCCGCCACGCCGTATATACTAAGTTCCGCCGCCCGCAGACGCAAGCAACAGCCCGTACCCCTTTTGTACCGAAGAAAATTATACCACACCCTTCATTCCTTTGGCAATACACCCGCGAGACCCCTCTTCATACCCCGTGTTACTGTTCACAGGGGATATCTATACCGCAGGGGCGGCATCCTGCCGCCCGTGACCCGGAAATCAGCGCACAACAAAAACAGGCGGCAAAATGCCGCCCCTACAGACACATCATTCACGGCGCCGCAAGGGCATCATTCACGCCACCGTAGGGGGCGGCATCCTGCCGCCCGGGACCCCGGATCCGCTCACTCCCCGCTTATCACCCCGTCATTCCGGGCTTGTCCCGGAATCCAAAAAATTCCCCTCCTGGGAGCGGTGGCAGGCGGAGTTTGTATGACAGTCCCCTAGAAGGGGACTG
>JAISDM010000302.1 GCA_031264885.1 Peptococcaceae bacterium
GAAATTTGCGTCCGCAAAAGCCACTGTCTGAGCGGAGCGAGTTTGGCTTTTGCAGCAAATTGAGCCGTAGAAATTCAAAACGCGGAGTCCGTAAGGCCGGCATCCTCCCCCTCCACCGGGTATTTGCGCCAAACTACGAATCGCAGTATAAAAAACTCCAATAAGCCTTACAGCCGAAAATCCCGGCTGCCCTTTTGAATCATCTCCAAATGATCCGCCACCAGCGCCCGCACCTTCTCTTTCGGGATATTGCCGATTTCCGAAGCGATCAGCCGCTCGCCGGACAGTTTGGTTTCCGGAGCGGCATAATCAATCAAATACTCCTTGAGCGTCATCAAGGCGTTCGGATGGCAGCAATTTTGTATCTGCCCGTTTTTGCACAGAGTCATAAACCGGTCCCCCGTCCGGCCTTCCCGGTAACAAGCCGTGCAGAAGCTGGGTATATACCCCAATCGCATCAGCCAGCTCACCACCTGATCCAACGTCCGGTTATCGTTCACCGAGAACTGCTCCGTACTGCGCTCCGGATCCTCCGGGGCTTCCGGCTCCAAATATCCGCCCACGCTGGTGCGGCTGCCTCCGCTGATCTGAGATACCCCCAGACCCAATACCCGCTCGCGGCAAGCCTGGCTCTCCCTGGTGGAAATGATGATGCCCGTATAAGGCGCCGCCACCCGGGTACACGCGACGATTTTGGCGAAGGTATCGTCGCCGATGCCATTTGCGAAGGATTCCGGGTCGATGCCGTCGGCGGCGCGGATCCGCGGCAGACTGACGGTATGAGGCCCCACCCCGTGTACCGCCTCCAAATGTTCCGCGTGCATCAGCAGCGCGGCAAACTCATAGCGGTAAAGCTCCAGCCCGAACAGGACGCCGCAGCCCACATCGTCTATGCCGCCCTCCATGGCCCGGTCCATCGCCTCGGTATGCCACGCGTAATTATGCTTCGGCCCGGCGGGATGCAGTTTTTCATAGCTTTCCTTATGGTAGGTTTCCTGAAACAAAATATAAGTCCCGATGCCGGCGTCCCGCAGCTTGCGGTAATCCTCAACCGCCGCGGCGGCAATATTCACATTCACCCTGCGGATGGCGCCGTTTTTATGTTTAATGGAATAAATGGTTTGAATCGATTCCAAAATATATTCGATGGGATTATGAACCGGATCCTCCCCCGATTCCACAGCCAGCCGCTTATGGCCCATATCCTGCAAAGCGGTTACTTCCCGGGCAATATCCTCCTGAGACAGTTTTTTGCGGGGGATACGCCTGTTTTGCCTGTGATACGGACAGTAGACGCATTCGTTCACACAGTAATTGGACAGGTACAGCGGCGCGAACATAACGATGCGGTTGCCGTAGAAATCCTGCTTGAGCTGTCTGGCCAGTTCAAAAACTTCCCGGTTCTTGTCCTCCAGCCGGCATTCCAGAAGCACGGCGGCTTCCCGATGGGTGAGCCCCTTGCGCAGCCCGGCTTTTTCGATGATGCCGCCGATCAGCGCGGCGTTTGTTTTGTTCTCTTCGGCGTAAGCCAAAGTCGCCATAACCTCCTCATGGCTGATAAACTCTTCCGCTTTCATGGATTTCGGATTGTACATAATATGCCTCTCTTTCTTTTGGGTCAGAAGGATTCTTCCCCATCAGTGATTCTGAAACCGGCCCGGCAGAACCGCCCCGGCGGGCGCGGGCTAAGTCAAATCCGGCGCAGTCCCCCCTGGACACCACCACGTCGTATCCGACGCCGCGCATCCGCGCCTGCATACAATGGCGGCATTCGGCGGCCTCGTCGCCGGTGCAGATCTTATTGTCGTACAGCAAGTATTTATCCCTGACGCCCACAGGCGACAGATTGGGCATGACCACATTGGCGCCCGAGAGAATGCCCAGCTCCCGGCCCATAGGATGAATGGTGCCCATCGCTGTGGTCGCGGGCAGCAGCACCCGGGGCAGCATCAGACGCAGAACGCCCAGGAGCAGCAAGGTCAGTTCCATGGATCCCCCCTTCTCTTTGGCAAAAGGCGTGTCCTGATGTGGAATAAAAGGCCCGATGCCTACCATTTGCGGCTCCAGCTCCTGGATAAAAAACAAGTCGTCCGTCAGGCAATCCAATGTCTGCCCCGGCGAACCCACCATAAAGCCGCAGCCCACCTGATAACCGATGTCCTTGAGATCATACAGGCATTGCGTCCGGCTGCGCAGAGACATGGAAGCGGGGTGCAAGAACCGGTAATGAGCGTCATTGGCCGTTTCATGGCGCAGAAGATAACGTTCCGCGCCCGCTTCGAACAGAATCCGATAGCTCTCGCGGCTGCGCTCGCCCAAAGACAGCGTAATCGCGCAATCCGGATAAAGCGCGTGAATGGCGCCGACGATGTCCGCCATACGCCGGTCCGTATACCAGCCGTCCTCACCCCCCTGAAGCACGAAACTGCGGAAGCCCAAGTCATATCCCTGGCGGCAGCATTCCAGAATCTGCGCCTCCGTCAGCCGGTAGCGGTCCGCCTTCACGTTGCTTCCGCGGATGCCGCAGTAATAGCAATCGTTTTTGCAATAATTGGTAAATTCGATGAGCCCCCGCATGTATACCTCGCGCCCGTACACCCGATGCCGGACCTGGCGGGCGCGCTCAAACAAGTAAGCGGCGTCGTCCCCGCAACAGCCCTCCAGCAGCCTGCCGAACTCATCCCGGGAGAGCGTTTGCCTGTCCGCCAGTTTGTCAATCAGCCGTTTCATCCTGGTCCTCCGTTTTTGTTGTTTTCGGACGGTCCCGGGCGGCAGACGCGCATTTCCAAATTACGAATCGCGTCCCCGTCATTCCGGGCTTGACCCGGAATCCGCCGTCACCACGTTCGAGTAAGCCGCCTTGGTATTGACGCCGGGCAGCCGCCCGATTTTGCCCGCCAGAGTGCTGATCTCATCTTGAGTCGCGTCCAAAGCGATGCTGATGATGTTCACATTCCTCTTGCGGTATGGGATCCCCATTCTTCCGATGATCGAACCGGCATGCTCATGCAGTATCTGATTCATTTTTTCCACCGAATCGGGATTTTCCACAATGATGCCTATGATCGCCACCCTTGTTTCCGTCATTTTTCCACCCCCTTATTTTAAATATTTATCGAAAAACTTCAATACCGTATCGCAGTTTTCCTTTGTATTGAAAGCGAAATCGGCGTGGTTGCGGTCTTCATACAAAACAAGCTCCGCCTTGCCCTCCCCGCAGACCTCTTTTATTTTTTCGAACAACAGCGTCGAATGCTGATATGGCACGACGCCGTCCTGGACACCGTGCATGATCAAGGTTGGCGGAATATCTTTATGCACGTGACGGATCGGGCTGATGAGCGTCAACAGATTGGGATTCGCCGTCCCGAAAGCAACTTCGTAATCGTCCGGCCGGTTCGCGGCGTCGCGCGCGACGCGTTTCACGCCCGAATCCAGATAAAAACGGGCGGTCGGACCGGCCAGAACGGAAGGACCGTACATATCGCAAATCGCCTGCAGTTCGTCAGAATATCCCGCGAAACCGTATTTCGCGTCCGAATATTCGGGGCGGCCCGCCGTGAAGCCCGCCATAAGCGTCAGATGCCCGCCGGCGGAATCTCCGGTCATCGCGAAGCGATCCGGATCAAAACCGTACTCGCCGGCTTTCGCCCTTGCCCAACGCACCGCGGTTTTTATATCAAAAAGAAATTCAGGGAAGCTAACCTTCGGCGCCAGCCGGTAGTCAACCGAAACAACCGCGTAGCCGCTGTCGACCGCGCCGATGATCCCATCGAGAAAACCCTCCGTTTTGGAGCCTTGCGTCCATCCGCCCCCATGAACATAAAATATAACCGGAAATGGCCCGGCGCCCGTCTCAGGCATGTAAATATCAGCCAGATGCTCGGGAAGCAAGCCGTAGGAAACATTCAGGACCTTGTTCCTGATCCGGGAGGAATCGAATTCCCTCGGCGTTATCATCTTGAAGAAAGCCAGCCTCTCCTCCTTGGTCATATAATTGCATCCGTCTTCCTTGAAAGCGGCGCCGCCGGCAGATTCAGACATATCCATCGCCTCCTTGCCTTTAGTATATCAAAATTCAGATGTTTAGCAAGAGACTATCTGAATTCCCGCGATTCGTAATTTGAAAAAATTCCCCAAAAAAATTCCCCTCCAAGGAG
>JAISDM010000303.1 GCA_031264885.1 Peptococcaceae bacterium
GAGTCGAACACGACCGCACCCGGTGGGTGAGGGAGGGAGTGTGAGACTGGGCAGGCACGTGGTGAAATCAAGCGTCGCAAGACGCGCAGATTGAGCCCGTGTCCTAACCCGGAATGACAAAACAGGGGGCCGGAATGATAAGATATGACCGTTTCTGGACGGTCCCGGGCGGCAGGATGCCGCCCCTACGGTATAGGTATCCCCTGTGAACAGTAACAGGATGCTGGTCCCCGCTGGCCGACGCGGTAATAATTTGCTTTTTATCTCCAATTACTGGCTTATATCCGAGTTGATGCAGTATCTCTTTGGAAATTGTTGTCATGCTTGCTCCCGTGTCCACCGTAATGAAAGTGTATTTGAAATTGTCTGTGCGCCGACTCCACAGACCAACTTCCATAAACTTCATAATCTCAAAAGATGTTTTTTTAGTTTGCTCTATTGCTTAATATCACCGAGCATTTTTTGTATGTGTTTATGTTCTTGCCTCCTAGAATACGAAACGTCGCCGGGGCATTGTGGCACATAGGGGCATGTTCGTCCTCCGGATCCGCCGCAGCCGGTAACGCGCCCAATGGAGCGACTTACCGCTGGTGAGACTGACACAGACGGTAACGGGCTCAATGGAGCGGCTTACCGCGAACGCAAAAAGACCTGCCAATAACGGCAGGTCTTTTTGGCGTCGGAGCGGGACGAATCCAAGCCGTCACAACCGGCTTTCTCCGTTTAAAACAGAGAAGGCCGGAGCGGGACAAGATGGATTCAGTCCCTATCCGCCAATTGCGCCGCTATGTCCTCCAGACGGGCGCATTCTCCCCGGAGATATTCTTCCATGGCCGCTTCATGCGCTTCCAAATCTCCCGGTTCCGGAGGTTCTGACGGCATGAGATTAACCGCCAATTCAAGAAGAAGTTTCTTTTTTGTTTCTGGCAGCATAAAAAAAGCTGTATCCCAGTCCAGTTTAGATATTGCGTTAGTCGGCATTAACGTTCACCCCTTTTAGAGTCTATCATACACGTTCCCCCGTGGAGCTATCGCCTCTATGAGGATTGTATCATTGTCAGGTCTAAAAAACAATAATCGCCAGTCCCCAAGACGTAACCGGAATAGCCCTTTTTTTCCCTCTATCCGGGCAATATCCCCTTTCGGAATTTTCAATATGGCTTGAAAAATCCTGCAAACGCGAATTCCTCCACATACTCCATGATATCCCCCGGCTGGACGCCCAGGGCGGCGCGTTGATTATATTTCTCCATCTCCGTCCCGCTTCATTGCCTCAATAATGGCCCTGCTTACAAAACTGTTTATGCTTTCTCCTTTCGCTATGGCGTGGCCTTGTATCAGGGCTTTTTGTCCTTTGGGCACAGCCAAATTTATTCTGTCATAGGTTTTCGCATTATATTTGTTGTTTGCTCTAATACGGGCCTCACTATTTTTTCGGTCACTCATTATTTTGCCTCCAGGATTAATTAGCTTTATTGTATCACAATTCAAAAGTACTTAACAAGTACAAAAAAATACAATTAATTAGTGTATTTCCTTTTGATATATACTGTTTAAGTGTATATAATAATATCAAGAACTGATTAACAGCGCGACAACGAAGGAGGTCAACACCATGTACAACAAATCAACCATCTGCCGGACGGCAAACACACTGATCAAAGAGGGGCACAGCCGGAGCGACGCCTTCCGGCTGGCGTGGCGGCTGGCGAAGGGGACGGAGGTCAAGGTTGCCGGGGTCAGTTTCGGGAAGCGCCCGGCGGCGCTGGAGCGGCTGACGCATTACGGCCCGGAGGAAATCCGGCTGAACCTGGTTCGCGAAGAGAACCCATACGACAGCGGCGCGGTCATGGTGATTGCCAGTGTGGCCGGCAAAGGCTCCTACTGCATTGGATACATACCCCGGACGCTGGCCGGGATGACAAGATATGACCGTTTCTGGACGGTCCTGGGCGGCAGGATGCCGCCCCTACGGTATAGGTATCCCCTGTGAACAGTAACAGGATGCTGGCCCCGCTGGCCGATGCGGTCAAGGTTTGCGGACATCAGATTGCAGGCGGCCGGCAGCGCTCAATGGAGCGGCTTACTGCCCGGTGATATCCCCATCCTTCGAGCCGGGGCGCGGTTCCGGCAAAAACACGTAAAGGGTATAAGTAAGGGTACGGCGGCAAAACGCCCTCGCGGGTTCAAGTCCCACGGGGGCGTCTCTTTATATATTAAGCGAGTACCAATATGTGGTACTTATTTCCAATTGGTGCCCGAGAAGGGACTTGAACCCCCACCCAATCGCTTGGAGCGGATTTTGAGTCCGCCGCGTCTGCCATTCCGCCACTCGGGCATATTCGGTTCCGGCGCGCGCCTGTCCCGCTTCCGCGGGCGGGCGGGGCGTGACGCGCGGCGCAAAAATTATTATACTGGATGGACCCAGGCGTGTCAATGGGTACGCGAAAAATTATTCCTCATGGGCAGGATTGCTATTGACAGGCGCGGAGTTATGGCGCATACTAAAAACAGTATATTGATGAAGGCGTTCATTAATTCGCGGCTGGGAACCGGGGCGGCTCCGTCCCATGATTTCCGCTTAATGAGCGTCTTTTTAAATTTTGATCATGATATGGAGGGTAAAACGATGACCAGCGGCGCTTTGTATGAGGGGAAATCGAAGACTGTGTACCCCGGTGAGCGTGAGGACGAATGCCTGATCCGCTTCCGGGACACGGCCACCGCCTTCAATGGGGAGAAGAAGGAGGAGCTCCAGGGCAAGGGCAGGCTCAACGCGGAGTTCTCGAATCTGGTCTTTGAGTTTCTGGCGAAAAACGGCGTTCAGACCCATTTGATCAAGGTGGTGGACGAAACGTCCATTTTGGCGAAAAAAGCCGAAATTGTTATGGTGGAGGTCGTCGTCCGGAATCTGGCGGCGGGGAGTTTTTCCAAAAAATACGGCGTTCCGGAGGGGACGGCGCTGCGAAACACCGTTTTGGAATTCAGCTTAAAAAGCGACGAATATGGGGATCCCATGATGAACGAGACGCAGATTACGGCGCTGGGGCTGGCCGCTCAGGCGGAATTGGACGAGATGTCCCGGCAGGCGCTGAGGATCAACGGGCTTCTGTCCGGATTATTGGCCCGGGCCGGGATCAAGCTGGTGGATTTCAAGCTGGAATTCGGAAGGTATCAGGGCGGGATCATCTTATGCGACGAAATCACGCCGGATTCCTGCCGCTTCTGGGACGCCGGCACCCATGAAAAACTGGACAAGGACCGGTTCCGTCTGAATTTGGGCGGCGTGCTGGAGGGATACCAAAATGTGCTGGGGAGGGTCAGGGATGTCGTCAGACAGGTATGAAAATCCGTTGTGCAAGCGTTACGCCGGCCGGGAGATGCAGGGGATATTTTCCGACGACCACAAATTCACGGTCTGGCGCCGGCTGTGGGTCGCCCTGGCGGAGAGTCAGCGGGAGCTGGGCCTCGACATCAGTCTGGCTCAGATCGATGAAATGAAGCGGAATGTGTCGAACATCAATTATGACGCGGCGGAGCGGAAAGAGAAGGAGATCCGCCACGACGTCATGGCGCATATCTACGCTTACGGGCTGCAATGCCCCGCCGCCAAGCCCATCATTCACCTGGGGGCCACATCCAGCTATGTGGGGGATAACTGCGAGATCATTCTGACGAGGGAAGCCCTGCTGCGGGTCAAGCAGCTGCTGGTCAACGCCGTCGCCGCGCTGTATGCCTTCGCGGACCGGTACAAGGGGCTGCCCACTTTGGCTTATACCCATTTTCAGCCTGCCCAGCCCACCACCGTGGGGAAGCGCGCCACTTTGTGGATTCAGGATCTGCTGCTGGATCTGGAACAGCTGGACTTCGTGCTGTCCGGGCTGAAATTGCTGGGCTGCAAGGGAACCACCGGCACAGGCGCCAGCTTCCTGGAGCTTTTTGACGGGGATCATGGCAAAGTCAAGGAGCTGGAACGCAAGATCGCCGCGAAAATGGACTTCGCTCAGGTATATCCTGTGAGCGGGCAGACTTATTCCAGAAAAGTGGACTATTATGTGCTGTCCGTCTTGAGCGGAATCGCTCAGAGCGCCTATAAATTCTCCGGGGACGTGCGGCTCCTGTCTCACTTGAAGGAAGTGGACGAGCCCTTCGAGGACGGGCAGGTCGGGTCTTCCGCCATGGCGTACAAAAGGAACCCCATGCGGTGCGAGCGTATGGCGTCTTTGGCGAGATACGTCATGACGGACGCCTTGAATCCCGCTTTGACGGCGGGGGTTCAGTGGTTTGAGAGAACCCTGGACGACTCCGCCAACAAGAGGATCAGCGGTCCGGAGGCGTTCCTGGCGGCGGACGCCATATTGTCCTTATACATCAATGTGGCGGAGGGGATCAGCGTTTATCCCAAGATGAGCGAGAAACACCTGAACGCGGAGCTGCCCTTCATGGCCACGGAGAATATCCTGATGTACTGCGTCAAAAAAGGCGGCGACAGGCAGGAGCTTCATGAGGCGATCCGGAAACATTCGGTGGAGGCTTCGAAGCGGATTAAGCTGGACGGCGCGGATAATGACTTGCTTCAGAGGATTCTGGATGATCCCGTTTTCGGGATCACCCGGCAGGAGTTGGATCATTTGACGGCCGCCGAGAATTTCACGGGCCGCGCGCGGGAGCAGACGGAGGAATTTCTGGGAACCGTAAAGAAAATCATAGACGGCCACCGGTCGCTTCTGGGCGTTCAGGTCAGCGTTCAGGTATAAGGAGATATGCCATGGTAAAATTCATCTTTGTGACGGGAGGGGTTATTTCAGGCCTCGGCAAAGGGATTACCGCGGCCAGCCTGGGAAGGCTGCTGAAAGCGCGGGGCCTGAAAGTGGTGACCCAGAAGCTGGATCCCTATGTGAACGTGGATCCGGGAACCATGAGCCCTTACCAGCACGGAGAGGTTTTTGTAACAGAAGACGGGACAGAGACGGATTTGGATTTGGGCCATTATGAGAGGTTCATTGATGAAAATCTGACCAAGTACTCCAACCTGACCTCCGGCAGGGTTTTTTCCAATGTAATCGCGAGAGAGCGGGAGGGCGGCTACGCCGGTCAGATGGTGCAGATGATCCCCCATGTGACCGATGAGATCAAGTCTTTCATATACGCCGGCGCGGGCGGAACGGAAACGGACGTGCTGATTACGGAAATCGGGGGAACCACGGGGGATATCGAAAGCCGGCCTTTCCTGGAGGCCATCCGGCAGATTTCCAATGAAGCGGGACGGAAAAACTGCCTGTTTATCCATTTGATTCTGATCCCTCTTTTGCAGGGTCAGCATAAATCCAAGCCTGCCCAGCATTCCGTCAGGGGGCTGCGGGCCATGGGGATATCGCCGGACATCATTGTGGCCCGCGCGGACGAGCCTTTGAAGAAGGACATCATGGAAAAACTGTCCATGTTCTGTGATGTGAATCCGGACTGTGTGATTGAGAACGTAACATTGTCCTGTCTCTATGAAGCGCCGATGACGCTGCATAAAGAAGGGCTGGACGACGTGGTTTGCAGAGCGCTTTCGCTGCCGGCGGCGAAACCGGACTTATCCGAGTGGGAGAAGATGCTGGTTAAGGTCAAAACCCGGAAACAGTCGATATCCATTGCCATTGTGGGCAAGTATGTGCGGCTGCACGACGCGTATCTGTCCATTATGGAAGCCTTGAACCACGCCGGATTTGAGCATGGCGCCCAGGTGGACATCCTGTGGGTGGACAGCGAAACCGTCCATGATCAAAATGTGAGGGAAATTCTGGGGAAAGCAGATGGAATATTGGTTCCGGGCGGGTTTGGAACCAGAGGAACAGAGGGAATGATCACTGCCTGCCGGTATGCCAGGGAGAATGACGTTCCCTATTTGGGCATATGCCTGGGGATGCAGATCGCGGTGATCGAGTTTGCCCGTCACGTTTGCGGGCTGGAGGAAGCCACTTCGGGGGAGTTTGGCCCGGAGGCGGAGCATCGGGTGATCGATCTGATGGAGGAGCAGGAGTCGGTGGTCAATAAAGGCGGCACCATGCGCCTGGGGGCCTATCCCTGCGAAATCGTTCCCCGGACTCTGCTGGCGGAATTGTATCAAAGGGACGCCGTCAGCGAGAGGCACCGCCACAGGTATGAGTTCAACAACCGCTACAGGGAACGGTTTGGAGCAAACGGGATGGTTCTGTGCGGCATGTCTCCGGATCACACCTTGATTGAGGCGGTCGAGCTGCCCGCCAACAGTTTCTTCATCGGGGTTCAGTTTCATCCGGAGTTCAAAAGCCGCCCCAACAGGGCGCATCCGCTTTTCGCCGGATTTGTGAAACAGGGAATATTGGCGCGGGCCAAAATGGAAACGGCGGACGCCTGACCGGTAAGGATTCGTTGAGAAGGGGAGAGAGGCCATGAAGGACGAAGATTTAATCGCTCTTTTAATCGCTCTTATAAAACGGGGAAAAACGGAAAAAACCGCGGCCTTGAATGAAATAACGCCGGATAGAATATTTGAGATATTGGCGGAGCGCTACGAGAAAAAAGTGTATTCCCTGGCGTGGCGTTTGACCGGGAACCGTGAGGACGCCGGCGATTTGGCTCAGGAAGCGTTTCTGAAGGCATGGCGTTCCATCGGTCAATTTCGCGGGGACGCGGCCTTTGGAACCTGGATGACCCATATTGTCACCAATTTATGGCGGGACAGCGTGAGAAAGCGCCGCGTAAACTATGAGTCTCTGGATGACAAAACGGATCAGATCCCTTCGGCCGAAGCGGGGCCGGAAGCCGTTTATGAGCGCCGGGAGCGTCAGGAGGGCGTCCAGGGGCTCATCAATGAACTGGCGCCCGAGTATAAGCTGGTCTTGGTATTGAGGGATATCGAGGGTTATACCTATACGGATATCGCGGATATGACGGGACTCCCTCTGGGAACGGTCAAATCCCGGATCAGCCGGGCAAGGGAGCGGCTGAAAGAGCTGCTGAAAGCCGCGGGGATATGAGGGGCCGCGCCGGCGGCGCCGCGCCGGGAACAAAATTCGCCGGGGTTACGTCTATCTTAGGCGGAAGGGTTCGCTTTGTCCGCGTCTGCCCCTACGGGCGCGTCATTCACGGCGCCGCGGGGGCGGCATCCTGCCGCCCGAAAATCCGGTCCGCTTATACCTGCTTTGGCGCGTTTCACTGTGAACCCTAAGAAGGGGGGAGACTTATATGGATGAGCAAACATGGGAATCTTTATCCGCGTATCTGGACGGCGAATTGGACGGCCCGGAAAAAGAAAAACTGGAGGCGGCGATGAGCGGGGATCCTCAGCTGCGGGCGGAATTGGACGATATGAGGCAAACCGCCGCCCGGCTGTCGTCCCTGAACAGCGCGGAGCCTGTGGAGCCCCCCGCGGAGTGGCGGAAGCAATTGATGGCGCGCGTGAAGGCGGAGCGGGCCGCGTCCGCGAAAGATACCTACGGGATCGCTGAGTGGCTGAAAGGCGTGCGTTGGCCGGTTTGGGGCCCGGTTCTGGCGGGGGCGCTGGTATTGGCAGTCGCCGCCGGCAGCGGTATTCGGTTCCTCTCCCTCGGGGCGGGCTCAAGCGGAAGCTCGGCCATGAACAGTACAAGGACCGGCGCTTATCAGGTTATGCCGGAGATGGCGCAGGAAGAGGCATACACACTGAGGGATGAGATGGGCGGGTCGAACTTCGCGGCGGATAACGCCGCGCCCGCGCCCGAGATTTCCAGAGAAACGGCGGAAATGGCGGCGGCCGGCCCGGGCGCCGCTTACAGCGCCGTTGCCGCCGATGGGGATTCGGGGACGGCGCCGGTTCGGCAGCAGCTGATCCGCAGCGCCGATGTGACCTTGGTGGTGGATGATTTTACCCAGGGCAGCGATTATTTGAGAAGGCGGGCCAGCCAGGCGGGCGGATATATTGCCAATGAGGAGACCTCTCAATGGGATGGCGTATGGCGGGGGAGCTTCCAGATCCGTTTGCCGGCGGAGCAGCTGGATCCTTTTTTGACGGCGCTGGAGGATATGGGAAGCTTGGAGAACCGCAGGCTGTACGCCGAAGACGTAACCATGGAATATGTGGACGTCCAGAGCCGGATCCGCATGCTGCGCGTCAAGGAGGACAGACTGCTGGAGCTGGTCGCCCAATCGGGCGACTTGGCGGATTTGCTGACGGTGGAAAGAGAGCTGGCGGCGACCCGGGGGGAACTGGAGTCTCTGGAAGGCAGGATGCGTTATCTGTCCAATCAGGTGGAATATTCCACCCTCCAGCTTCAGCTGCGGCAAAAACCCGTGTCCACCAGCGCCATTCAGGGAACGGGGCTGTGGCAGGTCCTGGAGCGGTTCCGGGAGGCGTTTGTGGCCAGCGTCAACCGGCTGTTGATTCTGCTGGGGGATTTCGTCGTGTGGATCGGGCGGGCGCTGCCTTATTTGGCGTCGCTGGCGCTGTTTGCAGGGCTGGCGGTATTTTGCGCGCGGAGGTTTTTTGTGAAAAGAAAGAGGAAAACAGAAGAAAATGGATAAATTCATAGTCATTGATGGCAACAGCTTGATTAACCGGGCTTTTTACGCGATTCCCATTTTGTCCAACGCCAAGGGATTCATTTCCAACGCGGTGTTCGGCTTCTGCAACATGATGAATAAGCTCCTGGCGGAGGAATCGCCGGAATACGCCGCGGTGGCCTTTGACAAGTCCAGGCGGGTGTTCCGCCATGAGCGGTACCCGGATTACAAGGGGACGCGCAAGCATATGCCCGAGGAATTGGTTCCCCAGTTCCCGGTGATCAAAGATATTCTGAAGGCGATGGGGATCGCCATATTCGAGCTGGAAGGCTATGAGGCGGACGATCTGATGGGTACCCTTGCCTCACAGGCGGAGAAACAGGGACTCCGGACCCTGATTGTGACCGGAGACCGGGACGCCTTTCAGCTGATCGATGAAAACACCCAGGTCCTGTATACCAAGAGAGGCATCTCGGAGACAGAGCGGTACGACGCCCAGGCGCTGATGAACCGCTACGGGCTGACGCCGGTTCAGTTCATTGATATGAAGGGACTCATGGGGGACGCTTCGGACAACATCCCGGGCATCCCCGGCGTAGGGGAAAAAACGGCGCTGAAGCTGCTGGCGGAACATCAGACCTTGGAGAACGTCATTGAGGCCAGGGGCGCTTACAAGGGCAAAAAACTGGGCGGCCTGCTGGAAGAGTACCAGGATCAGGCCCGGCTGAGCCGGGAATTGGCCACGATCTGCCGGGAAGTTCCGCTGGAGGGATCCGTTGAGCAATGCAGGATCCAACCGGAGGATACGGAGCGGCTGGCCGCGTTGTTTGCCGAACTGGAATTCAAGGGGCTGCTGGATCAGGCCGTCGCCCGGGGGGGAAAAGCCAAGGGGCAGGCCGAGGCGCAGCCGGACGCGGAAGCGGTGGTTCCGGGCAGAGCGGCCGGGGACTGGACCGAGCTGGTCGGGTACTTGCAGGGGCTGAAGGCCGGACCGGGCCCGGTGACTTTGGATATGGATCCTGAGGGGGAGCGCGTGACTTTGAAGGTTCAGGGTCAGGACGCGCTGACATTTCCGGGGCTGGCCCCGGACTCCCCGTGGCTGCCCATTCTAAAACCGTATCTGGAAGACGCGGGGATACCCAAAACGGTGCTGGACGGCAAAAGGGATATGCTGTTATTGTCCGGTTACGGGATCGCCTTGTCCGGTATCCGGTACGACTTGCTTCTGATGGCTTATTTGCTGAACCCCTCCAGGCCCAGGGAGGATCTGGCCTCTTTGGCGCGTGAGTGGCTGGCGCCTCCGCAATGGGCGCAGGAAACGCGGGGCGAAGGCGGCGCGGGGGCTTTTGCCGCGGTGGGCCGGATGGAAGCCTTGGCGGCGGAGCTGGACGCCCGGATACGGCAGGCGGAGATGGGGGATCTGTACACCGGGGTGGAGCTGGCTTTGGAGGAGTGCCTGGTCAGCATGGAGCGCCAGGGTATGCACCTGAACCGGCAAATCCTCGAAGAAATCGGCGCGCAGTTGGATGTCCGGCTCCAGGAGGAAAGCGGCCGGATTTATGAGCTGGCGGGGGAGGAGTTCAACATAGGCTCACCCAAACAGCTGGGCGCGGTTTTGTTTGAAAAACTGGGTCTGCCCAAGGGCAAAAAGACCAAGACGGGATATTCCACAGACGCGGACATACTGGAAACGCTGGCGCCGGATTATGAGATCGCCGTCCGGATTCTGAACTGGCGGCAGTACTTCAAGCTGAAGACCACGTATGTGGACGGCTTGCTGGGTATGCTGGATTCCCGAACCGGCAAGGTGCATACATCCTTCAATCAGAGGGTGACGGCTACGGGGCGGCTGTCCAGCACGGAGCCGAATTTGCAGAACATACCGGTTCGGGTGGAGGAGGGGCGCAGGATCAGGAAAGCCTTTGAGGCCGGGCCCGGCAATGTGCTTCTGGCCGCGGATTATTCTCAGATCGAGCTGCGGGTGCTGGCGCATATGGCGGGGGATCCGGTTTTGACCGACGCTTTCAGGAACGACCAGGACATTCACGCCCGAACGGCGGCGGAGGTGTTTGGGATACCGATGGATCAGGTGACCCCCGAACGGCGGCGCGCCGCGAAGGCGGTCAATTTCGGCATTGTGTACGGCATCAGCGATTTTGGCCTGGCGCAGAATCTGGGCATCACCCGGAAAGAGGCGGGGGATTACATCGAGCAATATTTCCTGCGTTACCGGGGCGTCCGGCAATACCAGGAGCGCGTATTGGAGGAGGCCCGCAAGAACGGCTTTGTGAAGACCCTGATGAACCGGCGGCGGTATCTGCCGGATATTCACAGCAGGAATTATCATTTGCGAAGTTTTACGGAACGGGCGGCCATCAATACCCCCATTCAGGGCACGGCGGCGGATATCATTAAATTGGCTATGATCCGGGTGTTCGAACTGTTGAAGGAAGAAAACCTGTCCCATACGTTGGTCCTCCAGGTTCACGACGAACTGATCTTCGATATGCCCCAAGACTGCCTGGACGGCTGGCGCGAGCGGATCCAAAGCTGTATGGAGGGCGTCATGGATTTGACCGTGCCGCTGAAGGTGGATTTGAAGCAGGGGAATAACTGGTATGATATGCGAAACCTTAATTCGTAATTTGGATCGGCATCCGGTGGAGGGGGAGGATGCCGGCCTTACGGACTCCGCGTTTTGAATTTCTACGGCTCAATTTGCTGCAAAAGCCAAACTCGCTCCGCTCAGACAGTGGCTTTTGCGGACGCAAATTTC
>JAISDM010000001.1 GCA_031264885.1 Peptococcaceae bacterium
CGGCGCTCCCGCCAACGTTCGCCCCGGCGCCGGCGGAGCGGCCGGGCGTCCGGCGCCTCAAGCTGACGAGAACCTCGTCAAGCACACTGCCGGCGACAAATTGATCCTGCGGATTTTGAAAAACGAACCCAATGCGCGCCCCCGAGACATTCCTCCGGTTTCTTTTCATTTCGCGCCCGTTGATCCGGATGCCGCCCCCATAGCGCCGAAAACCGCAGATGGCCTCAAACAGTGTGCTTTTGCCGCTGCCACTGGCGCCGATGATCGCGTGTACGCGTCCGCGGGCAAAGTCGGCGCAGCAATTCTTGATGACGGGTTCTTTATCCTGGCAAACCGTCAGCTGGGTCAATTGCAAGATAGGCGGGAACGGCCGGCCGCGCTTCTGCGTCGGACCGTCCTGATAAGGGCGGCCCGGCTGCCCCACGCCGTGCTTTCGCCAAACCTCATCCGGCGGCTTCCCGGGAGCCAGCCCCCGCGCGGCTATGGCGGCGCCGTCCAGCACGGCCAGTTCATCGGCAAATTCGGACCAGATCTCCAGCTGATGATCCGCCACAACAATCCCCATGCCGAAGCCGCTGGCCATCTCGCGCAGTTTCCGCGCGATATCCCGCGCCGACGTCTCGTCGATGTTGGCAAAGGGTTCGTCCAAAACCAGCCACTTCGGCCCCAGCGCGACGACGCAGGCCAGCGCCGTTTTTTGTTTTTCCCCGCCCGACAGCGCCGCCAGCCGCCGCTCCTTCAAATGACTGACGCCGCAGAAGGCCAGCGCTTTTGCCGCCGCCTCATCCATCTCACCGGGCGGCGCCGCCACATTTTCGAGGCAAAAGATCAACTCGTTTTTGACCGTATCCATACAAAACTGCAAATCCGGGTTTTGGAACATCATGCCAATTTCCCGCGCGCGCTGCTGGGCGGGCAGCGCCGTTACCTCCATTCCGCCCGCCAGAACGCGCCCGGCCGTCAGCACCCCCGCGTTCTGAGGGTACAATCCGGCGGCGAGATAGAGCATCGTGCTTTTGCCGCATCCGCTCGGGCCGGTGACGACGGTGATCCGGCCTTTTTTCGCGCAAAAATTCAAACGATCCAGCACGAGATTTGTTCCGTCCCGCGAATACGAAAAACTCACGTCTTCCCAAACGAGCTCCGAAACGTGCTCAGTCATTGGGCCGGTTTAAGAATTCGTTGGTGAATTCGCGTTCCATGCGGGCAGGAATCAGCCCTTCGGCGACCATCCAATCGGCAAGCACATTCCAGCGCGGCGGCCGGATCGCCCCCCAATGACCGGCGTCGTCCAGATAAAGACCGGAGACATAGCGCTGGCTTTCCAAAATCAGCCCGGGATCCCATCCCGGCATATGGCCGGCCAGCAGCGCGGCTGCGCCGTCGGGATCCTTCGCCGCTTCGATGAAGCCCCTGTCCGCCGCGCCCAAAAAGGCGCGCAGCGCTTCCGGGTCTCCGTCGGCCAGCCCGTGGGACGCGGTCACGCCAGGCGCGCAGAAATCGTACAGCTCGCCAAAATCAGCGAAGGCGAAATAATTGACCTCTTTTTTCGCGTGTATCATCACAAAATATTCCCAGTTCTTATAAATCCAGGTCGCGTCGGCGGCGACCCCCAGGTCGGCTTCAATATCGCCGACGTCCTTTTGGACAAGCCGCACGCCGCTGTAGTCCCCGCCGTCGTCGTTGACCGCCTTGCCCACGATCTTGTGGAACCAGTCCTGCTTCCAGTGCGTAAGGCGCTTGCCCGTCAACTCCCGCGGCCGCGTAACGCCGGCCTGCGCCAGCGATAAAATCCCCGAGTCGCACCGCTGAGTCAGCAC
Organism: Peptococcaceae bacterium; assembly: GCA_031264885.1. Taxonomy (GTDB): domain Bacteria; phylum Bacillota; class Peptococcia; order DRI-13; family UBA5745; genus JAISDM01. The sequence goes on from JAISDM010000001.1 coordinate 1,821, forward strand.
GGCGACGCCCAGCAGTTTTTCCCCCGAGGCCATGCCCGTCAGAAGGGTCGGCTGCGGCGACACGACGATGTCCGCGCCGTCCGTCGTCATCTCACCGTGAACCTTGCCCGAAATCTCGACCGCCAGGTGTTCGTTTTTGAAATACCCCTTCTCCAGCGCGACGTAGAACCCCGTGTGATTCGTGTTGGCAAACCAGTCCAGAACCATTTTGATTTTTTTCATCTCAAAAAATCCTTCCTTTCGTCTTAATCATCCAAAATCCTGGCTTCGCCGTAAGCCCCGCCGAGGGGATAGCTTTTCAAAACGCCGGTGCGGGCCAGTCCCTTGCCGGCCAGATAGCAGATCAGCCCGCTGAAGACCGTCGCGCTGACGACGCGCAGGAGCAGCTTGGCCAATACGGCGCCCGGCGAAAGCAGTTCCACCGAGCCGGTGAAGATTTCCCCCACAAAGCTGAATACCGCCGCGCACACGCCCGAGAGGCACACGCTGACCAAGGAAAACCGGCGATAGCGAAAAACCGCGAAGCCCGCCTCGTTGCCCGCGCCCTGAATCACGCCGAACAGCACGACCATCGGCCCCCCGAAGTTGCCCAGCAGCATTTCAATGACCGCGGCAGAGAACTCCGCGACAAAGGCGGCGCCGGGTTTTTGGATGATGAAGGCGGCCAGCGATCCCGCCATAAACCAAATGCCGTACACAATCTCGACCGCGAAAGCGGCGAGGCCGAAGGGGGTCAGGACGGCTTGCAGCGCAAGCCAAACCGAGGTGGACGCGAGGTACACCACAGCAAACACCACGCCCAGAATCCCCATCATGATGATGTCCTTGAGCAGCCAACGGGCGCCGTTCGCCGCTTGTCTTACTGTTGTCATTGAATCTGTCTCCTCTCACATATAGCTCACATATAGCTCACAGCCGGTCTTTCGTTTTGCCGCCGATTCCCCCTTTTTTTGATGGGGAGCGTAAAAAAAGTTCTTCTCACGCCGCTGCCGCGCGAAAAGAACACTTTGAAACAATTGCCCGCATTTCTAAAGATGTTCCCTCCGTCGGTATGAACCGAATCAGGTTCTAAGGGTTAAGGCTCACGCGCCTACTCTCAGCCGCCCACTTGCGACACCCCATCATAAAATTAAAATGCCTTCGCTATTCAATTGTTACGCTTATTTTAGCAAGCCCCTCGGCGGCTGTCAAGGTCAAAAAACACAGCCTGTCCAAATACGGTCGGACGGGCGTTACAGTTTGGAAATCCGCGTCTGTCAGGGACGGGCGGCAGAATGCCGCCCCTACAGGCGCGTCATACACGGCACCGTAGGGGCGGCATTCTGCCGCCCGGGACCGTCCGAAAACGTCAAAAATCGCGTCGTCAACACCATATATAGTGCGTCGCCCCAAGCGAATCACCCCATATATTGTGTATTGGGAATATCTAGGGTGCGTTTCGGACAGTCTGGCCCGGGACCGCCCGGAAACGATCATATCTTGTCATTCTGGTGCCCCATCTTGTCATTCCGGGCTTGTCCCGGAATCCAGGTTCCTTGGCTTATCACGGGCCCCTCCCGCCTCGCGCAGCGTTTTGCTGCCGATTAACGGAATAACCATCACCGCTATCACAGCGCCCGTTCCGATAAGCAGCCAATCAATTGAAACGCGGTCGGCGACCGGGCCAAAGACAATCATACCCAGCGGCATCATAGCGCTGGACACCATACTGAAGACCGAAAACACCCTCCCCATAAACGCCGGTTCCACAGATGTCTGCAATAAGACCATAGACGGCGCGTTCCAGAGAGGCATCGACAGGCCCAGCGCCGCTATAATCGCGAGGTACAGCCCGAAATAAGGCGCGTTCCCCAAACCTACGGTCAATACGCCAAACAGCGCGCAGGCAAACGCCATGGTATGGATGCGGTTTTTGAAGCCGCCCCACGCCCCTATCAGAATACCCCCCAGCATCATTCCCGCGGCAAAGGCTATTTCTATCGCGGAAAGGCGCCAGACATCGCCGCCAAAATTTCTGGCTGTCTGTAATGGCGTCAAAAGCGCGGCGGGGGCGGCAAAAAAGAGAAATATCGCCGTAAAAACGATCATGCGCAAAACATAGTCATGTTTCTTTATCTCGCGCAGCCCTTCGCGGAGATCATGCCAATAAGGTATGTTTTTTTGCCCGCCCGTTTCCGGAACAGACCGCTCTGTTTGCGGCGTTTTGACAAAGAAAACGACAATGCCGATACCGACAGCGGCGGTAACCACATCAAGAAAAAACAGCGCTTCCAAAGGGGCGAAGGACATGAGCGCGCCGCCGATCATAGGCGCCGTCAGCGCGATAAACGACTGGATGCTGCCCTGCAAGCCGTTGATTCTGGTCAGCTGCTCCCGCGGGACAATTTGCGGGATAAAAGCGCCCACCGCCGGCATTTGCACCCCCTGCCCCAAAGAACGGACAACCGCGCAAATCAGAAGGATCCCGATACGGTCGAATCCCGACATAATCAGAACCGCCACAATCAGGCTGGCCAACGCGATCGAGCCGTCGGCTGTATTGATTATGTATTTCCGGTTAAACCTGTCCGCCCACACTCCGCCAAAGGGCGAAATAAAAAACATGGGAAGGAATCCGGCAAACGTAAAAAGAGTCATCACGGTTCCGGATTGGGTTTTAAGGGTAACGTGCCATACAATAGCGTATTGCACCACCATGGTGCCAAACATGGACAAAGCCTGCCCAATGACAAACAATGAGACATTCCTTTTCCAATTAATCATCATAGCCAAACCCAGGCGTATCCGTGATTCCGTTTGTCATAGCCTATCCCTCTCCTCTATAAAACTCAATTCGCCTCACCCAGTATATCACTTAAAAA
>JAISDM010000003.1 GCA_031264885.1 Peptococcaceae bacterium
CGAGGAGTTTGGCATACGGCATCTCGCTTTCCTGCAGCCCTGCGCGTTCTCCGGCGATTATCGGCGCGGCGCGGAGGAAGACGATACGCTCCGCGGGCTTTATGACATAACGCCTGAGGAACTAGACGGCTTTGCCGCGCTCTTTGGAGAACAGTATTCAGCAGTTCCACAAGCCGCCGGGGATTACGGTTACATCGCCGACTTTTCCGCGCTGTTTGACGGTGAGACGGGAGTATACACGGACGCCTGTAATTTCCGCGATACATTTACGGACAAGGTTATCGGCGCTGCGCTGCGATATATTGGGGAGGACGCGCTATGAGGCGCGGTTTTGTGATTTGGGAAAACCTGTTGCAGCGGCTGGCGCGCGAGCCGGAATTGGAGAACATCATCCTGGGTACAGGCGTTATGGCACGCGACTTGCAAACGAAATTGCGCTTGCTGAGCTTGAAAGCGCCTTTTCTTGTCGGCGGCAGCGACGACGCGGAAAACGGTATTTATCACTATTCCCATATAGCCGAACTGGAACCGGCGGAGAGATATCGCTTCATCGTCTGTTTTGACGTGGACGAATGGACGCTGATCGCGCCGGCGCAGTCGGCGGTGTATTCAAGACTGGGCGTCGCAACGTATAACCACCCGCGCGTCATTCGCTTAACCGGCGATTCAACGCTTTATGAGCGTGCCGGTGAATTCCTCATAGACGCGCATATTCAAAATTTGTTCATCCGCCGCGACAGCCCTTACGCCGTATATGGGAACCCGGGGAGTGGACAGTTTAACATTCATATATTTGGTGGTTGCCATGCGTCGGCGTTGTTTCGCTACTCCCAGTCTGCATGGCCGGAACTATTGCAAAACCGGTTGCGCGAGTGCGAGTTTCACACCGTTGTCTACGCATGGGGACAACCGAGGGAGTCAACCGCGGACTGTTTATTGCAATTTCTTCGTGACGGCATCAATCATAAAGTCGATTTGTTGATTTTAGAAAAAAGCGTCAATGAATTGGATGTTCTCCATGTTGCGCGATATAATTTGCTTCCTGTTCGCGAAGGCAGCGGCGTACACGAATATATTTATCAATTGCGCGGTACTTACAGCGGTAAAATCGAAAATGGATTGAAACACAACATAGATTACACTATTCTCTGGAAAACGCACCATCGTGTTTTCTCCGCGCTGGCAAAGCGGATGGGATTTACATTTTGGAACATCATTACTTCCACTGGATATTCACTGCCGGAAGAACAAGCGCGGAAACTGCTGGGATTGAGCCCCGGTTATCTGGCGAGAAAGCGGAAACAAAAAGAAGCCGCTATCTCGTCTGTAAATGGAGTTTGCGTAAAGGATTACACAGACAGCTTCAACGGCGTTGATAATATTTTCGAGATGTACGCAGACATTTCACATCTGACGGACAAGGGCAACGAAATCATAGCCGAGCGGTGTGCTAAAGATATTTTACAAACATTCGGCGAAAGAATAAACAATATCGACGGAGGAATATAGCATGGACAAACTGATTGAGACGCTTATGGCGGCAAAACCGGTGATGGATGCGGAGGCCTTTTTGAAATCAAAGGATTTATACGGCGAGGGAGTCCTGGATTCCTTTGATATCCTGGTTATTGTCGAGGAACTTTGCGAAGCCTATGGAATAGAAATGGATATCACGTCTTTCTCCCGCGAGGATTTTATGACCGTCGAAAGCATCCGCGAACTGGTCAGACGCCGCGGAGGGCAGGCGTGAACGTGTTTGGTTCCGTCGCTTCAACAGAACGGGCGGAAGCCGGACGATACCTTTGGACGGCGAAAAGCCTGGACAAATACGACGCCGTCCTGTTGCTGCCGGACAAGAACGACACGCTGAACGCCCGCGTACAAGCCTCGTTCGAGGCAAAATTACGCGGCCGCGGCGGTATCACGATCCACAACGGCGAAGCGCGCCGGCTTGTCGCGCTATGCTCGCTGTACCAGTTCAGCGGCAAGGTCGTCGTAGGCTCTTTCGACGAACCGCACGGACGCAAGCTCCGCAACCTGCTCGACAGCGGCGTCGCGACGGAGGAAACACTGATTGACGACGTGATACTGGGGGCGATGTAGAATAGATCAACGGCACAAAGCCGAGATGTTTAGCGTGCTGTGCGCCCGTCTTGCCGCGCGGCCGTTCGACGGTAAGGCGGTATTGCTGTTCGGTCAAATGCCTGTATGCCTTTAAAAATGCTATAATTGCTTTTAATAAACTCATAAATGGAGAGGGGAAATGATTATGCCATCCCTTACAGTTTGTGATATCCCAGACGAAATACACAGGGCTTTGCGCATGAGGGCCGCTTCTAACGGCCACAGTATGGAGGCCGAAGTCCGCGAGATTCTGAAAAGCACGCTTAAACCGAAAACGCGCGTAAAAATGGGCGACGCTCTGGCGAACTTGGGCCGCCGTCTCGGATTGACGAATGAGGATTTAGCTGTGATAGAGCAAACCCATGATACTGCTCCTGCTGAACATATGACTTTTGAATGATTGTCCTCGATACAAACGTCATTTCCGAGGCGATGAAACCGGAGCCAAATCCGGCAGTACAGAGTTGGCTAAATGAG
>JAISDM010000077.1 GCA_031264885.1 Peptococcaceae bacterium
TACCGCCCGGCACATATAATAGACGCCCCGGCGCTCCTGCCTTCCCCGGGTATACCGCCTTTGAATATCCACAGTAAATATCTGATCCGTATCCGCGACACCCAGCACATCAAAACGGACGGTGTTCAGCAAGGCGTTTCTCTCCCGCGCAACCGCCTGCGACTGCGGCTCGCCGGGAATGACGACAGGTTTGTCGTAAACCGCCGAGCACAATTTGACAAACAACACTTTATCCGCGAACGTGATGGCAAATACTACGTCGTGACAGGGTCGGAAATAATCATCGTAATTGAATTTCATGAAATCCCCCTTTCGCCGAACGGGTTCCTTCGTATATTGAAGTTTCATGTCATAGACCCATTATATCATGATAAATATGAATTACAACAGAGGAGAAATAAGTATGTCCGACATCAAACAATACGAGCCGCTATGGGGTTCCTGGCATGTGGATTCCCTGATCGGCGAAGGGTCTTTCGGGAAGGTGTACAAGGTTCATAAAGAAGAATTCGGGCAAGTTTATTACTCCGCGGTGAAGATTATTTCCATTCCCCAGAACGAGACCGACCTGCGCCAGATGCGGAGCGAGGGCATGGACGACGCCTCGGCGCGGAGTTATTATCAGGCGCTTGTGTCGGATATTATCCAGGAAATCAGATTAATGAGTGATTTTCGGGGCAACAGCAACATTGTCAGTTTTGAGGATCATAAGGTCATCGAGAGGCAGGAGGAAATCGGCTGGGACATCCTCATCCGCATGGAACTCTTAACCGGTTTGAATGAGCACGCGATGGAAAAACCGTTTTCTCAGGAGGACATAATCAAACTGGGCGTCCATATCTGCCGGGCGCTGGAATTATGCGCGCAAAAAAACACCATTCATCGGGATATCAAGCCCGACAATATTTTCGTTTCCCGATTCGGTGAATATAAGCTGGGGGATTTCGGCATCGCGCGACAGATTGAGCGCACCATGTCGGGATTATCGAAAAAAGGTACATACACCTATATGGCGCCGGAGGTGTTCAAGGGAGAGGAATACGGCGCGTCGGTGGACACCTATTCCCTGGGCATTGTGATGTATCGCTTCCTGAACCGGAATCGGACGCCGTTTTTGCCGGAATTCCCCACACCGATTACGCCTCGCGACCGGGACGAAGCCTTACAGCGCAGGATGAAAGGTGAGGCGCCGCCGCCCATTCCCGGGGTTTCACCGGCAGTGAACGCCATTATGTCCAAAATGTGCGCCTTTGACCGCAAGCAGCGTTTTTCCTCCCCGACCGAAGTGCGGGAGGTACTGGAAAACGCGCTGAGCGGCAGAAGCGCGTCCGTTGCGTCGCCCGCGGCGGACGCCCGGACTGCCGGTGAGGCGGCAAGCCGGTCTGTTGCTTCGGCGGTTGACCGATCAGGCGCTGCGGCGCCGCCTCGGTTTGCTGTTTCAGCGACTGGCCAACCTGCTGTTTCAGCGACTGGCCAATCTGCCGCTTCGGCGGTTGACCAACCTGCTGCTTCGGCGACTGGCCGATCAGGCACTGTGGCATCGTCCCGATTCGCCGTTTCGGCGCAGGCGCCGCACCCGCCACTCACATCGGAGCGGACGGCAGGTGTTTTTGGGGTTGCGATTGCTGGGGAGGCATCTGCGGATAGGACAGCAGGCGTGTTTGAGGCGCCGGCTGCCGGGCGGGCGTCTGGGGCGCGAACTGCGGAGCGGGAGAAAACGGGCGCGGCCGAAGTCATGATCGGACAAAGCATTGACTTTGGTTCGCACAAATGGCGGGTATTGGATATTGTGGGAAATAAAGCCCTGATTATAACTGAAGGTATTATTACGGTGAAGCCGTACAGTACGAAATATGAAAAAAAACCTTGGCAAACCTGTTCCTTGCGGCAATGGCTGAACGGTGAATTTTATAACAGATTCAGTCTAAATGCTCAAATGCGGATTGCCAATACCTCAATGGCGGGCAGCGATAAAATTTTTTTACTCAGTCTCACGGAGATTCATAAGTATTTTCCTGACAATAAATCGAGAATCGCGCGGCTGACCGCTCAAGCGGCAAAAGAAATGCAAATTTGGGCGATAAGAAATGATTATGATTGGGAATTTTCTGAAGGAGAAGCGCATTGGTGGTGGGTTCTCGACTACAGCGTCGTGCATATCGACGGTAACGGCTCGTTTCGCCTTCATAGCATTGGCGACATTATTAACGAACTCGGCGGTGTGCGTCCTGCTTTATGGTTGAATTTGGATTATAGCTGATTTATATGGATTACAGCAGGGCAATCGGGATAGCCTTATCGTTTCCGCGAAGTGTGGCGAGATTGTCATATAGGCATACTACGCCGCCTTGCCCTCGCCGGATGCCCGGGATTTTGTCGAGAATATTGAATTTCGCGACATCCGACTTATCCGGATCCGCGTGTTTTTTGATTTCGATTGGGTAAAACGTACCGCTGTCCTCTATGAGCAAGTCGATTTCGTTCCCATCGCGGTCGCGGTAGAAGTACAGCGGCAAGTCCAGGATCCCTCGATTGCAATAGCTTTTGATGATTTCGCTTATGATGAAAGTTTCAAAGAAAGCCCCCGCCATCGCGCCGTTTTTCAACACATCCGCGGTAGTCCAGCGGGTAAGGTACGCGGCGAGCCCCGTGTCCAAAAAGTACAGTTTGGGCGTTTTAACCGTCCGCTTGGTGATGTTGTTGTAGTATGGCCGCAAAAGGACAGCCAAGTTAGACGCGATCAAAATGGACAGCCACCGCTCCGCTGTCGGCTGGCTGACGCCCACATCCCGCGCGAGCGAAGCCAGATTGAGCAGTTGTCCCGTACGGCTTGCCGTCACCATCATAAATCGCGTAAACTTGACCTCATCGCCCACTTGCGTTAAATCACGAACATCACGCTCGATATAGGTTTTGACATAGGCGGCATAGAACATCCGCCAGTCAAAATCAGGATTGGCGCAAAGCTCCGGGAAACTGCCGCGGTGAATGATGTTCCATACATCGGCATAGGGTATATCCGCCTTGTCCTTTCGCCGGTTCGCAAAGTAACCGTCAGCCGGCAGGAACGGGTCACGGAACGAAACCCCGTATAGCTCCCGCAGGGAAAGCCCTGGCAGATTGAGGATACCGAGCCGTCCCGCCAGAGATTCGCCGACGTTCTTCATCATCTCAAACTGCTGAGAGCCGGAAAGGTAAAACTGCCCTTTCTTTTTCTCTTTATCCAAAATGATTTTGATTTGCGGAAACAAATTAGGCGCGTATTGCACTTCGTCCACAAAGACGGGCGGCGGATTATCTTTGAAGAATGTCCCGCTTCGCTCTATTGCGTTCACAAGCTGAATCTTATCGTCCAGCGTGACATATCCTACATCCCCCGCGACTTCCCGCAGGAGTGTCGTCTTTCCGACCTGACGCGCTCCCGTGACGAGTATCGATCCAAACATCTTGGATAATTTGTGAATTGCTTCATCCGCGTGTCGTTTGTACAGCATATCAAGCACGCCCCTTCGGCTGATTTAATATTTAATATTATTATAGCCGAAACCTCGTTGCGCGTCAAGAATATGGAAGAAAAACTTCAATTCGTAGTTTGGGAAACTGAATCTGCGTCTATCAAAGGCGGGCGGCAGAATGCCGCCCCTACAGACGCGTCATTCACGGTACCGTAGGGGCGGCATTCTGCCGCCCGAAATCTGGATCCGCTTATGCTTGCTCTGGTACATTTCACTAAATTATGCCAAACTACGAATTGAAGAAGAAAAACAAATGACGTGATGATCTCATTTGACCGTTTGACCGTTTCCTGCCTGATTTTGACCGATTCCGCGAAATCCATTGCGGACGGTTGTGACGGTGGTAAACTTGAAGCGGTAGACTTGTGATCAGACCGGGTCAGGCCGGGCTGAGCCCGGTCGCCGAAGCGCGGGTCACAGATCACTTCACAGACGCGAAGGAGAAATACGTATGTCCGACATCAAACAATACGAGCCGCTGTGGGGCTCCTGGTACGTGGATTCCCTGATCGGCGAGGGCTCCTTCGGGAAGGTGTACAAGGTTCACAAAGAAGAATTCGGGCAGACATACTATTCGGCGGTAAAAATCATTTCCATTCCCCAGAACGAGACCGATCTGCGCCAGATGCGGAGCGAAGGCATGGACGACGCCTCGGCGCGAAGTTATTATCAGGCGCTTGTATCGGATATCATCCAAGAGATCCGCTTAATGAGCGAATTCCGGGGCAACAGCAACATCGTCAGCTTCGAGGATCATAGGGTCATCGAG
>JAISDM010000150.1 GCA_031264885.1 Peptococcaceae bacterium
CATTTTTTTGGGTTCTTTGTGCCCGGGGGGGCGTCTCACCCCCCCCCCTCCGCAATCTTCCCGGTGGGGTTTGGTGGGGGCGTATTCCGCCCGCCCGGGTCCGTCCGGGTCCGCCCGCCTCCGCGCCGCGCCGCCCCCTTATCTTCTGAGGAACGGCGGCAGCTCCGTATTATTCTTTCTGGCCACATCTATCCCTTTCAGAGAGTTGCCCTGCTGAAGAAAGCTGGCCAGCGTGACCCCTTCTCCGCCGGAGGACGAACCCTGCGCCTGCTTCTTCAGGGTGTCCGAGAATCCGGTGGCGATCACCGTGACCCGAACCTCGTCGTTCAGCTCATCGTCGATGGCGGAGCCGAAGATCACGGTGGCTTCGGGATCCGCCGCTTCGGTGATTAAATTCGCGGCCTCGTTCACTTCCATCAATGTCATATTGGGCCCGCCGGTGATGTTGTACAACACACGCTTGGCGCCGTCAATAGACATCTCAAGCAGCGGGCTGGATATGGCCGCCTGAGCCGCCGCCAACGCCTTCTTCTCTCCCGAGGCCCGGCCTACGCCCATCAAAGCGGTGCCGCCGTCCCGCATAATGGTCTGGACATCCGCGAAGTCCAGATTCACCTCTCCCGGCGACTTGATCAAATCGGTAATCCCTTGAACCCCCTGCATCAGCACATCGTCCGCGATCAAAAAAGCGGAACTGATGGACGTATGCTTGTCCACCACCTGAAGCAATTTCTCATTGGGAATAATGATGAGAGCGTCCACATTCTCTCTCAGCATGGCGATCCCGGAGTCCGCCTGCTGTGCCCTCTTGCGCCCCTCAAAGTTAAAAGGCTTCGTGACCACGCCCACGGTCAGAATGCCCTCCTCCTTCGAAATCTGAGCGACCACAGGCGCCGCGCCGGTACCCGTGCCGCCTCCCATGCCCGCCGTCACAAAGACCATATCGGATCCCTTTAAGACAGCCGCGATCTCGTCCCGGCTCTCTTCCGCCGCCTTCAAGCCGACCTCCGGATTCGCGCCGGCGCCCAATCCGCGGGTCAGCTTCGCGCCCAGCTGGATCCTCAAATCCGAACGGGACCGGCTCAACGCCTGCGCGTCCGTGTTTAAGACGACAAAATCCACGCCCTTGAGATCGTGCGCGATCATTCGGTCCACAGCGTTGCTGCCGCCGCCGCCCACGCCGAGAACCTTTATCTTTTCATTATTTGTATTGGGCTCAAATTCATACTCGTACGCCAAATCCATCCCTCTTTTCCAAAAAAACAGGCATTTTTCAGCCATGCGATTCTATTACGCGTTAGGATTCGTTTACCGAGTCCTAAAGGCAGATATTCAACAATAAACCGTTATAATCCTTTTTAAATTGTGAATCATTCGGATTTTTTCTTGACGACCGGCTGCGCCTCATATCTCAAATCCACATACTCCACTGTGCCGCCATTGTACTGCGAATTGTTTTTGAGCAGAATCGTCTCATAATAGCCTAACTTCCGTTCTAAATTTTCCGCGGGCCCGAATCTGACCAAAACCCCCTGATGGGTGACCAGCGTGAGTTCCCATGAAGAAGACGCGCGGAATTCCTGAATGCTCTCCAGAAAATACGGATCCAGACGGTCAATCAATTCTAAAGCGGCCGTCAAGCCGTCGCCCGTGAACCGGTCCCCCGGATTCCCCTCAGACTCAATCACCGCCTCGGTGATGATGGGCAAAGCCGGATTGACCGCCAAATTCCTCTGAAGACATACCCCGTCCAAGCTGACGGCCAGAACCCGGTCGCTCAGAACGACCTGCGCCAAAGGCTGCCGTTCCGTAACAGTAATCAAAAGCTTGGCCGGTAAAATAAGCTGAACCTTCGCCTCCTTAACAAATGGGTTGATTTCAATACGTTCCTCCACTTCCCTCGCCGGGATCTTCAGACTGTTCACCCCGAGGACGACCCCGCTCAACTCCTGGAGCGCCGCGGAATCCAACGACTGAAGACCCCTGAATTCTATTGAGTTCAAATTAAAGAACGCGGAATTCGCTATATAATAGCCTGCCATGCCGCCGCAAAACATTAAAAAAAGGCCCACCCCCACCATTGGAGCAGCACTTTTTTTTTTCTTTCCCACATATCGAATCTGTTCCGAATCCTTCACAGCTTTAACTCCAAGAAAACACGTTCGCGCGCGTTGGCTTTATTCATTTATTATATCAAATGTCCGCGCCTTGTCGAGTGTTTTTTCCGTAAAAATTTACAATATTTGGTCCTCGCCTCACATTGCCTAACCTCGCTTTATATTCGCACAATATCACCCCCGATCTCCCGCAGCCGGTGGTCCAGCGCTTCATATCCCCGGTCGATATAATGAACCCCGTCGATCTCTGTGATGCCCTCCGCGGCCAATCCCGCCGCCACCAGCGCGGCGCCCGCCCTTAAATCGCTGGCCATCACACAGGCGCCGCTCAGGGATTTGACCCCTTTGACCACGGCCGCCCGCCCCTCCACCCGGATATTGGCGCCCATCCGCGCCAATTCATCCACATGCTTGAAGCGGTTCTCGAACACGGTTTCAGACATAACACCCACCCCGTCGGCAAGAGACATCAGCGTCATAAAAGGCGCCTGCATATCCGTCGGGAATCCCGGATAAGGCATGGTCTTGCAATCAACCCCCCGCAGCCTCTTTGTCTGGCGGACCCGGATTTCGTTGTTCTCATAAATATTCAGTTTGGTTCCGAATTCTCTTAATTTGGCCACAACCGCTTCCACATGTTCCAGAATCACATTGCTGACCACCACATCGCTCCTTGTGGCCGCGGCTATGGTCAAAAAAGTGCCCGCCTCAATCCGGTCCGGGATCACCCTATGTTCCGCTCCGCCCAGGGAACGGACGCCCTCAACGGCAATGCCGCTGGTACCCGCGCCCTTGATTTTGGCGCCCATCGCGCACAGGAAATTTTGCAGTTCCACCACCTCGGGCTCCCTGGCCGCGTTATGAATCAGCGTATTGCCCTGGGCCAGGACCGCCGCCATCATCAGGTTCTCTGTGGCGCCCACACTGGGAAAATCCAAGTAGATCTCATTCCCCGTCAATTGTTTGGCCGAGCCTTCAATGAAGCCGTGCTTCTCCGTCAGAGAAGCCCCCAACTGCTTCAGTCCCCTCAAATGCTCATCCATCGGCCGGGATCCAATGGAGCAGCCCCCCGGGTACGCGACTTTTCCCCAGCCGCAGCGGGCGATCATCGGCCCCAGAACCAGGTTGGACGCCCGGATTCTGCAAGCCAGACTGTTCGGAACCTCATTCTGGGTGATGCCCTTTCCCTCCACCGTCACCACACTGCCGCGCATATCCACATCGGCGCCCAGGTGCTTCAGAACCTGGAGCATCCAGTATACATCCGAGAGTTTGGGAACGTCATGTAAGACACAAGTCCCCTCAGACAAAAGACAGGCGGGCAGCAAGGCCAGAACCGCGTTTTTGCTTCCGTTGACACGAATGGTTCCTTCCAGCCTGTTCCCGCCTCTGATGACATACCTGCTCACGATGAGATCACCCCCTTAGTCGTCAAACCCAAGCAAGACAACCTCAGTTTCCAGGTGCTCTCCATATTTTGTCAATACTGTTTGTTGCGCTTGCTTTATTAAATCCAACACGTCCGCGGCCTTCGCGCCGCCCAGATTGACAATGAAATTCGCGTGTTTCACGGATATTTGAGCGCGGCCCGCGGACGCCCCTTTTAATCCCGCCCGCTCAATATACCAGCCGGCGCTGTGTTCCGCCGGATTCCTAAACACACTGCCCCCGTTGGGATATTGCAGCGGCTGCTTTTCCCGGCGCTCACGGCCCCATTGCCTGATCTTCGCCAAGCTTTCTCCCGGATCGCCTTTCTCCAGCTTGAAACAGGCTTCCAGAACGACCTCACGGCTTTCTCTCAGTCGGCTGCGCCGGTATCGCAGATCCAATTCCTGAGCAAAACAAACGCGCCTTTCCCGATTGGACCATAAGGTCACAAACTCCAGCGCGTCTTTGATCTCCCTCCCATGGGCCCCCGCGTTGGCCGCCACGGCGCCGCCCACGGTGCCCGGGATGCCCGCGGCGAATTCCAACCCGGTCAAACCGGCTTCGGCCGCGGCGACAGCCAAATTCGGCAGAGACACGCCCGCGTCCGCGTATACCCGCGTCCCCTCCATCCGGATATCCGACAGCCGGCGGGTGCAAAGCACCAGGCCGCGGACGCCCCGGTCCGAGATTAAAACGTTGGTTCCGTGCCCCAACACAGTCACAGGAACGCCCGTTGCCGCGGCGCGCTCCAATATACTCTCGCAAGCCTGCCGGGTAAAAGGCGTACACAGTCCCTCCGCCGGCCCGCCGATGTCCCAGGAGGTCATGTTTGACAGAACGGCGTTCGCTTCAAACGTCCCCAATCCGGCGCCGCTGATCCAGGTCCCAAGCTCCGGGAGCTGATTTCTCATAATATACGTTCCCTCACGTTTCTTCACAGCGTCTTGTATGCCTTCCGCCGAATGGATTCCGGGACAAGCCCGGAATGACCGGGGACCCACGTTCCCTCACAGCGTTTCGTATAATTTCCGCCCCACGCGGCACACATTGCCCGCGCCCAGAACGACCACCAAATCCCCTTGTTTCAGCCTTGGCGCCAACAGTTCGGGGATCAGATCCAGATCCGGCTCAAAAAGCACTTCCCGGTTTTCCTCCGGTTGAACATATTTCAGAATCAGCTCCGCGTTCACACCGGGAATCGGCGCCTCTCCCGCCGGATAAACCGAGGTCATCACCAGCAGCTCCGCTTCCCGCAGCGCGTCCGCGAAAGCCTCCGCGAAATGTTTGGTCCGCGTGTAGCGGTGAGGCTGAAATACCACAACCAGCCGCTTCGCTCTCAGGGTTTTGGCCGCCTGAATGGTCGCCCGCAGCTCCGTCGGATGATGCGCGTAGTCGTCATAAATACGGATGCCGCCTTTTTCCCCGACCAGCTCGAAGCGTCTTTTGGCTCCCGTGAATCCGGCCAATACCTCCGCCATGCTCTCGAAATCCAGGCCGCAGGCAAAACCCGCCGCCAGCGCGGCCAGAGCGTCGGAAACATTATGTTCCCCGGGCGCCTTCAGCTCCAAAGTCCCCAGCAGCCGGTCCCGCAGCCAGATCTCAGACCGGGATCCCCCGGTGTGCAGCGTCAGATTCCGCGCGGTCAGCATGGCCTTATGATGAATCCCATAAGTGCAGACATCGACCTGCCTCTCAAATTCCGGAATCAGACCGTTCAGTATCTGACAGTCCGTACAAAGCACCGCTTTGCCCGTGGCCGGCGTTTTCAAAACAAATTCGCGGAAGGCTTTTTGGAGGCGTTCTTTGCTCCCATAAAAATCCAGGTGATCGTCCTCCACATTGGTGACCACCGTAGTCCACGGATTCAAAAAAAGAAAAGAGCCGTCCGATTCGTCCGCTTCCGCCACCATGTACTCCCCCGCGCCCCACCGTCCGTTTGTTCCCAAATTCTCTAATTTGGCCCCGATCAGGAAAGCGGGATCCAGTCCGCAGTTTTCCAGAATCAGCGCGATCATGGACGTGGTGGTGGTTTTGCCATGAGCCCCCGCCACAGCAATGCCCTTCTTCTCATCCATCAACTCCGCCAGCACGCTTCCCCGTTGCTTCACGGGGATCCCCAGCCGCCGCGCTTTCTTCACCTCCGGGTTACACGGAGGAATGGCGGTCGATACCACCAGCATGCCGGCGCTCCCGTCGACGGCATCCTCACTGTGCCCGTAGGTAATCCTGGCGCCCATCCCTTCAAGGGTTTTTGTCAAATCAGATTCAGCCAAATCCGATCCCGATACCGCATACCCCTTTTCCAAAAAAATTTTCGCGATTCCGCTCATGCCCGCTCCGCCAATTCCGACAAAGTGCGTTCCCGTCATGGATTTACCCCTTCCTCTCACTCACGACTACTTTATATGCGGCGCGCCGCAAGGATGTGACACCACCCGGCTGTTATTTTTCAGAGGCCGGCGCCCCCCAAAAACTGCTTGTCCCGCCATTCCCAAGGTCCCGGGCGGCAGAATGCCGCCCCTACGGTACCGTGGATACCGGATTCCCAAACCATGAATCGCAATTCCCCGTCATTCCGGGCTTGTCCCGGAATCCAAAAATGATAGACCAAGGAACCTGGATTCCGGGACAAGCCCGGAATGACAACATATGGGGGAATTCGGACGGTCCCGGGGGGGAGAATGGCGCCCCAACGGGACGTACCCTGTGTAACCCGGCGGTTGGGGGGGGCGTCTGGCGCCCCCCCCCCCGAGACGCAGCGTGCC
>JAISDM010000202.1 GCA_031264885.1 Peptococcaceae bacterium
GCGGCCGCGGCGGCGTTCTCTTCCGGCTTGTCCGCCACCAGGCACTCGGTGGTCAGCAGGAGGGCCGCGATGGAGGCCGCGTTCTGCAGCGCCGAACGGGTAACCTTCGCCGGGTCCACGATGCCCTGAGCGATCATATTGTCGTAAGTGCCGGTCACGGCGTTAAATCCGATGCCCTTCTTCTGCTCCTTCACCTTCTCCACCACCACGGAACCTTCCATGCCGGCGTTGTTGGCAATTTGTTTCAAGGGCTCTTCCAAAGACTTGCGGACAATCTTGATGCCGGTATCCTCATCCGCCTCTTCGGAGGACAGATCCTTCAAAGCGTCCAAAGCGTCCAGCAGCGCGGCCCCGCCGCCGGATACGATGCCCTCTTCCACGGCGGCCCGTGTGGCGGCCAAAGCGTCCTCAATGCGGTGCTTCTTCTCTTTGAGTTCCGTTTCCGTCGCGGCGCCCACCTGAATCACGCCCACGCCTCCGGACAGCTTGGCCAGGCGTTCCTGGAGCTTCTCCCGGTCAAAGTCCGAGGTCGTCTCTTCGATCTGAACCTTAATTTGGTTGATGCGGGATGTGATTTCCTCTTTGGATCCCCGCCCGTTCACAATAATGGTGTTCTCTTTGCTGACCTCTATTTTAGCGGCTTGTCCCAGCATATCCAAAGTGGTGTTTTCCAGTTTCAAGCCGAGATCCTCGGTGATCACCTGGCCCTTGGTCAAAATCGCGATGTCTTCCAGCATGGCCTTCCTGCGGTCACCGAAGCCCGGCGCCTTCACGGCCACGCAATTGAACGTGCCGCGCAGCTTGTTGAGGATCAGGGTAGCCATGGCCTCGCCCTCGATGTCTTCCGCAATGATCAGAAGCGGCTTGCCCGACTTCACCACTTGCTCCAGCAAGGGCAGAATCTCCTGGATATTCGTGAGCTTCTTGTCGGTGATCAAAATATAAGCGTCCTCAAAGACCGCTTCCATTTTGTCCGTATCATTGACCATGTACGCCGAAATATAGCCCCGGTCGAACTGCATCCCTTCCACAACTTCCAAACGCGTCTCCATGTTCTTGGATTCTTCCACGGTAATGACGCCTTCCTTGCCCACTTTCTCCATAGCGTCCGAAATCAGTTCGCCGATCTTCCGGTCGCCGGCGGAAACCGAAGCCACCTGGGCAATGGCCTCCTTGGACTCGATGGACTGAGCGATTTTGTGGATCTCGTCCACCGCGGCGTCCACAGCCTTCTCAATGCCCCGTTTGAGGCTCATGGGATTGGCGCCGGCGGCTACGTTCTTCAGCCCTTCCCGGATGATGGCCTGAGCCAAAACCGTCGCGGTGGTCGTCCCGTCGCCGGCCACATCGTTGGTCTTGGTCGCCACTTCCTTCACCAGCTGCGCGCCCATATTCTCATATGGATCCTCTAACTCAATCTCCTTGGCGATGGTCACGCCGTCATTGGTAATCGTAGGAGAACCGTATTTCTTATCCAGCACCACATTGCGTCCCTTGGGTCCCAATGTCACCTTAACCGCTTCCGCCAAGGCGTTCACGCCTCTTTCCAGCGCTTTGCGGGCGTCTTCAGCAAAAATAATCTGTTTGGCCATTGTTTTTTTCCCTCCCGAATTATCTCATTCTTTATTATCTATCTGAATTGGCAGGTTGATCACAACCCGGGGTTACAAGAGGATCGCGTGTATGTCGCGTTCCGTCAGAATCAAATACTCGTCCGATCCATCCTTAAATTCAGTCCCCGCGTATTTGGAATAAAGCACCTTGTCGCCCGGTTTCACTTCGAGGGCCACTTTCTGGCCGTTCTCCAGAACCCTTCCCGATCCGACCGCGATTACCTCTCCCTGCTGGGGTTTCTCCTTCGCGGTATCCGGGATCACAATACCGCCGGCTGTCACCTGCTCCTGTACCACAGGTTTCACAATGATTTTTTCACCAATGGGTTTCATATTCATCTTAATGGCGCCCTCCTTAAATAATGGTATTCTTTTCTTGTTAGCACTCATTGACGGAGAGTGCTAACGCTCTTTACTTATAATACAGAGGCCAAACTCCATATGCAATTCCCATATTCGCCCGTTTTCGGTCGTTAGAACCTCAATACCGTGGAATATCTTCGTTTTTCTCCGTTTTTCTTGATATTTCAGAATGTACTTATACTCATTATACTTACTATATTTATTGTATTAGACATACCGGTTATCTTCCGAACATACCGATGGATATCCAGTAAGGAACGGCGACCAGCATGACCAGCATACTGGCGGCGAAATAGACGACGCCATACCGCGTCAGATGATTGCCGGTCCAGCCTTTTTCGCCCATATTGGCCTCGGCGGCCAGAGCAAACATATTCGTGTAACTCAGAAAGAACGCGTTCATGGGGATACACAGCAAGGGCACCCATACCAAGGGATCTATGTGGTAGCGCGCGGATACCTCCGGCAAAATGGCGCTGACGATGGCCATGGTTGGAATCAGCAGGGCGACATCCACAAAGCGCCACAAAAACAGCAGCACAAGCACCGTGAATACGAACAGATACGGATTCCCCGCCACAGGCGCGACGGCTTCCACCAAAATACCGGATACCCAGGAAGCCAGCCCCGTCACGGAAAACACAGAGGCAAAGCTCATGGCCGTCCCGATAAAAATAACCAGATCCCAATTGATCCCGGAACTCAATTCCCTTGCCTCAATGATTCCGAATACCGCCAAAGCAAACAATCCCAGCAGACAAACGGCGGCGTCCGGGATATGATGGATAGAACTCGTCGTAAAAAAAATAAAGCATACGATCAATATGATTCCAGTCGCCTTTTCGCGCGGACTCACAGGCCCCAGCTCACGGTACGCCTTTTGGAATACATCCTTGCCGACGTTCAGTTCCTCCGCGGGCCGCAGAACGAAATACCCCGCGACAGCTGTCAGGGCGATAATGACAGCGACCGGCAAGAGAGAGACCCGCACCCATGAGGCGAAATCAATCGCGCCCAGTTCCGGAACGGCGGCGTAGAACCCGGACAGGATCGGCCCGTTCAGGGAACCGGTCAGCCAGCCTATGCCGGGGATCACCGCCATCGCCCAAGCGGTAATCAGAATGAGGGAGCGCGCCTTCGAGCCCTCCGGCAGTCTGCAGATCTCCGCGCACTGCAGCGCGATGGGCGTCACAATGACGACCCGCACAGTCATAGACGGCGTCAGCATAGACAACACCACTCCGACCACGGTCCACATGAAGATCAGACTGACATAGGTGACCCGGATGCTCTTCATGCCAAAATAGGCGATGCGCTTGCCCAAGCCTGTTTTCGCCAGGGCAAACCCAAAGAACAGCGCCGGTATCAGGGTCCATACCGCCGTACTGGCAAAGCCCGCGAACACATTGGCCGCCGGTACGCCAAACGCCAGCAGAACCGCCATAAAAAAGGCGGAGCTGGCGGAAAAAGACAGATTCAGGGGTTTAAAGATCCACAGTCCGATCGTGATCAAAAGCGTCGCCAGCGCGGCGTGCCCGCGCGCGTCCACCGCAGGCTGAAGGATTTGCGTCAGGCCGATCACCACGCTCACTGCCGCCAATACCAAAAACAACGAATATTTGATTGCCTTGTTCATGCAGTATTTCTCCGTTTCGCTTCCCCGCGCCCCATGGTTATTCAGCCTCACACGAGTATAAAAGCAATTTGCTTTTGAACGTCAGGGTTTATTTTTATTTTAATTTTAATTCCTGGCGTACGGGCATTGCCTTCTGAGTTCCAGAAACCGGGCGCATCCGGCGATGGTCGTTCCATAATAGGCGACGTCTTTCGGCATATTCATATAATCGACGATCGTGCCGTTCGCCAGGGCGGAACCTGTACACAGGATCGCGTCCGCCCACCAGGCGGCGTCGGAAAAAGCCTCGGCGCCGTTCTCCACAGTGATGTTACCGTATGTTTTTCCGATATGCTCCGGATCCAGATCCAAGACCCTGAGAGGAAAATCCGCGGCAAGCGCTTTCAGGATATACGGCTGATATCCGGCCAGCAAAAGCTTGATCCTGCCGTTGTTTCTCTTGTAGCGGGCGGCGATAGACTCCCCGCACCGCTCCCTGTCGGACTCAGTACAGCTCACGCAGTCGTCGCTGAGTTCCCATCTGTTCATGACGGCGTTAAGAACCGCGATGAATACGCTCCTCTTTTGCGGATCATTTGCGATGTCGAAGCCCGATACCTCCGAGAGCGGCCCATCGAATTGTTCTGGAAAACTAGTCGAACATTCTCCTGTGGCCCCCTCATATTCCGCGATGAGCTTCACCTCCGCTCCGGGCGTCACTGGAAGTTCCCCGTCCCGGCGCCTTTCCTCGCCGACCCGCGCCGTTTTATCGCCGATGCCGTACTTGTCGAGGATCTCCCGGAAGGTCTCCTTCAGGGTTTCGTACAACACTTCCTTCGTCATAATACCCTTCCTCACCCCGGGATTTACAGTTTCCAGCGGGTCCCGGGCGGCATAATGCCGCCCCTACGGTACCGTGGATCACGCGTCTGTAGGGGGCGGCATTCTGCCGCCCCAGACTGTCCGGAAACGCGCCCATCCTTTCCCATTCCCCTCCTTGGGGTGGTTCTTCGAATCGCTACCACTCCGCCTGCCACCCCTCCCAGGAGGGGAATTTTTTTCAAACCGCGAATCGCGTTTTATTTACTTGTTACTTGCTTGCTTCCGCTTCCTTTTTCTCTCTCAGCGCGCGCCAGACCTTTTCGGCGGTGATGGGCAGCGTGGATACGCTCACGCCGGTGGCGTCCTTGATCGCGTTCCGTATCGCGCCCAAGGTCGGGTTGTTGGCGCCCTCGCCGACCTCCTTGACGCCCCACGGGCCGGCGGGGTCGTCGGCGGCGTCGATGACGTAATTGGAGAAGGTACACATATCCTTTGCCGTGAGTACGCGGTAATTCGCGAGGTCGGGGTTGATGATCTTGCCTGCGTCGGTAAAGAGCACCTGCTCGGAGACCGCCTCGCTGAGACCCATGGTGAACGCGCCGTGTACCTGGCCCTTCATGAGATTGGGATTGATGATCTGGCCGGCGTCATGCACGTCCCAGGCGTGGAGAATATCGACCTGGCCGGTTTCCTCATCCACCGCCACCTCGGCGGCCTGGGTGCAGAAACTGTACGCGGGCGAAGTCGCGACGGCGGCGCCTTTGAAGTATCCGCCCAGCCGCGGCACGGAATACACGCCTGTACCCACCAGCGGCCCCTTGATGATGAAATATTTCCGGGCGGCCTCCTCAAAGGTGATGGAATCCACCTTGGGGCGGGACATGGAGTATATCTTGCCGTCCTCGCATCGGAGATCCTCAGGGGGCAGGTGCATCATGAACCCGGCCGTCTCCAGAATCTTGGCCTTGATGTCCTCGCCGGCGCGCTTGCAGGCCCATCCGCCCATCAGCGTCTGGCGGCTGGAATACGCGCCAAAGTCATGGGGCGTCGTTTCCGTGTCGCCGGAGACGATCTTCATGTTTTCATAACGGTAGCCCATGGCCTCCGCCGCCATCTGGCAGTAGACCGTGTCGGAGCCCTGCCCGATGTCGACGGACATGGTATAGAGGGTAGCGGCGGTGCCGTCCTCGTTCACACGGATCATACAGGAAGCCTGGGGCAGGTCGTTGCGGTACATCGGATAGCCCGCGCCGGAGACAAAGGAACCGGTGGCCACGCCGAGGCCGTGGTTCTTGGGCAGGCCCTCCTTGCGTTTCTTTTCCCAGTCCGTCACCTCATGTATCTTGTCGATGCACTCGCCCAGGTGACAGGACTGTATACCGAAGCCGTTGATGGTGACGGTGTCGGACTGTCTGGAGTTGACGCGCCGAATCTCAATCTTGTCGATGCCGAGGGCGTCGGCGACATTGTCCAGATGGCTCTCGAAGGCGTATTTCGGCTGGGGCGCGCCATGTCCCCTCTGGGCGCCGCAGGCGGGCAGGTTCGTGTACATCCGGCGAAGGTTGAACTCGTAATTTTCAAAATCATAGGTCAGCGTCAGAAGACCGCCGGCGTAATAGGCGGTGGCGATGCCGAGGCTGGTGTACGCGCCCCCGTCCAGAAGGAAGTCGCACTTCACGCCGAGGAGCTTGCCGTTTTTGTCGACGCCCGTCGTGATCTCATAGGTGCCCTGATGGCGGCCGCGGTTGTGAGCGAACATCTCGTGGCGGTCGAAGAACATTTTGACCGGGCGCCCAGTCCTCTTGGAGATGATGGCGCCGCAGTACTCAAGGCCCGTGGGCTCCAGCTTGCCGCCGAAACCGCCGCCGACGAGGGGCCGGATGATCCGCACGTCCCCCATCTTCAATCCAAACTCCCGCGCGATGTAGTGCTGGAAGTAATGGACGGTCTGTGTGGTGGACCAGATGGTGAGCTTGCCCTCTTTCCAGGAGGAGATCGCCGAATGCGGCTCAATGGGGCACTGGTAGGTTCGCTGCCCCACAAAAACGTCCGTGCTGCTGTAGTAGGCGTTTTTGATCGCTTCGTCGGGATCCCCGAATTTCTGATGGATCTCGGTGTTGATGTTTTTGGGAAAATCCGCGTGAAGCTGCGGCATATCGTCGTTCATGGCCGTCCGGTAGTCGAGAACCGGCTTGAGCGGCTCATAATCGACCTTGATGGCTTTGATCGCTTTATAGCAGGTTTCCTCGTCCACACAGGCGACGGCCGCCACCTTGTCGCCCACGTACAGGACTTTTTCGATGCACAGTATGTTTTCATCGTAACGGGCGGGGCTGAGGCCGTATTTCAGACTGGGGGCGTCCTTCGACGTGATGACGTCTACGACGCCGGGGATCTTCAGCGCCTCGGAAATATCGATGTTCAGGATTTTGGCGTGAGCGTAGGGACTCTGCAGGATCTTGCCGTAGAGCATGTTCGGCATCCTGAGGTCGCCGCAGTATTTGCCTGATCCGGTGGCTTTCTCGCGGCCGTCGATCCTGGGCTTGCTTTTGCCTATGACGTTATAGGGCCTGGGCGCGTATATCTTACCTACCTGTTCTCTCTCGTCTGTTGCCATTACACTCTTCCTCCCTTCAATAGTTTTCGACTTCCTGACCGGAAGCCGCCAGGATCGCGCGGATGATATTGACATAGCCCGTACAGCGGCAGATGTTGCCGGAGATGCCTTCCTGCACTTCCTCGTAAGTGGGATGCGGGTTGCGCGTCAGCAGCGCCTTGGCGGAGAGAATCATCCCCGCGGAACAGTAACCGCACTGGATCGCGCCGTATTCCAGAAACTTCTCCTGCAAAACGTCCAAATTCTCCGATGTGGAGACGCCTTCAATGGTTATGATTTGCTTGCCTTCGGCCTCCACGGCCAGCATCAGGCAGGAATTCATGGGTTTGCCGTCCACCAGAACGGTGCAGGAGCCGCAGTCGCCCATCTCGCAGCCTCTCTTGGTGCCGGTCAGATCCAGTTCGTCCCGCAGAAAATTCACCAAAACCGTATTGGCTTTGACCATTCTCGTGTAATCAATCCCGTTGACATTGATGGTGACAAGGAAACGCTGGATCCCGTCATTGTCGATCAGAAATTTTTCAGACAACATGCTGGACAATACGCTCACTCCTTTCAATTGTGTCCCTGAGCAATCGCTTTTTTGACCGCGCGCTTTGTGAATACGCCGACCATATCCCGGCGGTATTCCTCCGAGGCCCGGTGATCCGTGATGGGTTTGCACTCTTGCCGCGCGATGTCGGCGGCGGCGTCAAGGTTGTCCTCCGTAGCCTCCTTGCCCTTCAGGAACGCCTCCACCTTGGGCGCCCGCATAGGGACAGGCCCGACGGCGCCGAAAGCCACGCGGATGTCCTTAATGACGCCGCCCTCCATTTGCAAGGCCGCCGCCACGCCCACCACCGCCAGCGCCCCGGCTTTGCGCAAGGCGTACTTGAAGTACGCGCTGCCGGTCATGGCCTGATCGGGAATGACGACCTCGGTCAGAACCTCGCCGCGCTCCAAAACGGTTCTTCCGGGACCGGCGAAGACCTCCTCCAGTGGGAGTACCCGCTCTCCCTTGGCGCTTTCGAGCTTTGCCTCGGCGTTCAGCGCGATGAGGATCGGCGGCATATCCGCCGACGGCACCGCGGCCACGATATTCCCGGCGACGGTTCCGGCGTTGCGCACCTGATTGGCCGCCATAGACTGGGCCGCGCCGGAGACGGAGTTGTACCTCTCATGGAGAATCTCCGAGTAAGCGATGTCGTTGCATGTGGCGGCGCCGCCGATCACGACGCCCTTGCCCTTGACATACTCTATTTTTTTCATTCTGTGTACATTTTTGAGTGAAATGAGCGCCTTAGGCGCGGCCATTCCGTTCACGGGAAGCCCGTTCTTCATTTTGGTCATAAGATCTGTGCCTCCCGACAGAATCACAGAACCTTCCCGTTCCAGCAGCATCTCGCTGACGCCCTTTACACTCTCGGGCGCATAGTAGTCAAAATCAGGCAAATACACGATCCTTCCCCCTTCATTCCGAATTTTTTAAAAAACAATGTCACTCATGTGGCGGGCAAGGCTGTTTTGGCAAACAAAAAAAACGCTTCAAGCGCGGCGCCGCCGAGATTGCGCGCTTTATCGGAGATCGTTCGCCAGTTCACATCGGTACGAGGATCAATGTCAGCCACCTTCATACCTTTGGGAACCCTCAAACCGCCGCGGATCAGTCCGCGCAGGACGCCGGTGAACGGCGCGCGCACTTCCTCCCCGCCTATCGTAAACAGCACCGCGCCGGCCTCCGCTATATCGCCAAGCTGCTTCACATGCTGTATGACGCCGGCCGCGGGAGCGCGGAGCACGCGCTGGACGCTTTCGCCGCCGATGTCGCCCGGGATGCCGGTGTCCGCCGACGCGCTTCCCTGAAAAATCAGCCTGCCGAGGTCGTGTCCCCGCATCGTCTCAATGACGACGTTCACATCCTGATCCGCCGAGAAGCCCGGGCCCAGCGCGATGGTAATGGCCGCCATGCCCCGGTGCGTTCCAAGATTGCTCTTTGCCAGAGTCGCGTCCACCACAGCGGCGGGCTTGATTTCCGCGATGGCCGCGCCGACCGGGTCGATCAGAATGGGAACGGCCCCGGCGCGCCAGCAGTCCTCACATTCATGGACTCCCGCCACTTTGCGGCAAACGATGTCCTCCACCTGCGCGGCGCCGTCATACACCGCCTCGCACAGCGCCACGCCCCGGCGGATTGCGGTAGGCGCGCCGATTTCCAGTATCACCACAGGGAACCCGGCGCGCACAAACTTCTGAATGACTCCGGTGGCGAGATCGCCGCCGCCCCGGACGACAATTTTCCGGTCAAAAGCAAACTTGGTCATTTTACACCCCCTTCCAACTGTCCTGATGTACGCTGCCGTAAATATACTTCTCGAAACGGCCGGGATATTGTTCCTGGATCATCCGCAAAAAACACAGCGCGGCTTGGGCCGTCATCTCCTCCTCGACCTGATTGACGACCAGGCACCGCCGTCCGGCGCTGTTCTTAAACATCCCGCCCGGCGCGCAGACCATGGCGGCCAGCGCCTCCGCGGTGATGGGCTCGCCCTCCCTGAGCCCGGTCAGCGCAAGGAACTCGGGCAGGCGGTGAACAACGCGGGACGCAGCCGGGCTCCCCAGCGCCTTCAGCGTGACGACCCCCACAGTATGAGTACAATAACGCGGAACCACAGGCTCATGATCCAGCCAGCCCTTCGCGGGCAGCCCCTTGGATCCGTCCGCCTCAAGCAGCGTGACGCCGTAACGCGACGCCATATCTTTGAGGATCTGCCGCGGGAAAGCCTCAAGCTTCCCGCTCTCCCCGTTAAACACACCGAGACAGTCGGCGCCGTCCACGTTCACCGGGAACATCTTCGTCGTCGGGGAAATCAGCACCTTCATGTCCTTGAGCCTGCTCGCCATAAGTTCTATGAGCGAGGTCTTGCCTCCGCAGCCCACGACGGCGGCGACGCTGCCCTCCGAGATATCCAGATAATCAGAAATCCCCATTTTTAAGGCGTTCATCCCCTAATCACCCAATGCTTTAAAATCCTCATAGGTATCGATGTCGGCCAGCGCGCGCCCGCTGGCCGCCGGAACGCGGATCAGCGCGCCGGGATGCCTGCTCTTGACGGTCCGCGCGTTTTCGCCGTCCTTCAGCGCGAGCAATTCTTCTCTGAACGCTTTTGAAAACAGGTTCGGCGACCCGGGCTTCCCACCGTAAACCGGAAACACAATTTTCCCCGGAGCGGCTTTCCCGCAAATCGACAGGACCGTCTCCGCGTCCAGAAACGGCTGATCGCAGACAAAGAACATATAATGTTCGGCGTTTGAAGCCAGGACGCCCAACCGGACGCTCTCGCACTGTCCCCGTTCGGGGCTTGTGTTGTGGCGCGTCCTCACGGGGAATCCTTCGCCCAATCGCAGCACATCGGCGCCGGCGGCCACAAAGTGGACTGTTTTGAACGGCAGACCGCAGACCAGTTCCAGCGCGCGAAGGGCAAGCGGCTTTCCTCCCACCGGCTGAAGAAGCTTGTCGCTGTTCCCAAAACGCCGGGAGAATCCCGACGCCATCAGAATCGCGTCTATCGTCTCTAACACGCTCCGCGCTCCCGTCGTTATTTTCAGAATATTTGAGATGCAAATAAAGTATACAGGGCCGAACCGCAAGGGTTCGACCCCTCCCGCTTACTCATACCAATAAAAGTATAACCCCGCCGCCTGGGGAATGTCAATGTTTTTCACTTTTGTCCGCCAACCGATTCGTGGTTTGGAAATTCACGTCTGCCAGGGACGGGCGGCAGGATGCCGCCCCTACAAGGCGTATCATTCACGGTACCGTAGGGGCGGCATTCTGCCGCCCCAGACCGTCCGAAAACGTCAAAAATCGCATTGTCAACACCATATATAGCGGGTCTCCCCAAGCGAATCACCCCATATATTGTGTGTTGGGAATGTCTAGGGTGCGTTTTCGGACAGTCTGGCCCGAAACCCGGATCCGCCCGTATTTGCTCAGGTGCGTTTCGCTAAATAATGCCAAACTACGAATCGCAGACTTTTGGCTTCAGGGTTTGGCTTAGGACAACCCAAATATAATATAAAAAATTCCTATGCGTATCACAACTTGACAGCCTTCTGCAATCCCATTATAATCGGTTTGTACCGACTTGTCCAATCATTTTTACTATAGAATTTTTCTATAGCTATGGATGCGGTCACATATACATCCAAAATGAATCTATCCACAGTATCCACAGAGTTATCCACAGAATTTGCCCTTAAATCAAGCCTTGTACCTTCTTTATCCACAGATTTCGTCTCTTATTCATCCGACTTATATTATGCGGAAACAGAAAAAAATAGAACTAAGAAGCACCGTGACCCATCCATTTTTTGGCCCGTTCCACAGCGGCCCGGACCTGGGCGGGCGCGGCGCCGCCGTAGGTATTCCGCCGGGCGGCCACGTTCTCCAGTTTCAGGGCGCCGTACACATCCGGGGCAAAAATCCCTTCGGGATCCCCGGCTTCCGACGCGGGGGGCAGCGCCTCCCGCATCTCCGCCAGGGACAGATCCTCCAGCCCGCGGTTCTCTCTGACGCAGCGGGCCACCAGGGTTCCCGCCGTGTGGTGGGCGTCCCGGAAGGCCAGCCCCTTGCCCACGAGATAATCCGCCAAATCCGTGGCGTTGGAGAACCCCCTGGCGGCGGCGGCGGCCATGCGGTCCGTCCGGAATTCGGCGGCGGCCAACAGGGGCGTCATGGCGGCAAGGCATTTTTCCACGGTTTCCGTCATATCAAAGAACGCCTCTTTATCCTCCTGCATATCCTTGTTATACGCCAGCGGCAAGCCCTTCATCATCGCCAGTGTTCCCATAAGGCTTCCGAAGACCCTGCCGCTTTTGCCCCGAATCAGCTCCGCCACATCGGGGTTTTTTTTCTGAGGCATAATGGAGGATCCGGTGCTGTGGGCGTCGTCCAAACGGATAAATCCCCATTCCTGGCTTGCCCATAAGACGATCTCTTCCGACAGCCTGGACAGATGCGTCATTAAGATAGCCCCGGCCGCCATGATTTCCAGGATATAGTCCCGGTCGGACACGGCGTCCATACTGTTCTCCGAAACCGCGCCGAATCCCAGCTCCCGGGCCACCTGACGGCGGTCGATCGGGAAGGTCGTCCCCGCCAAAGCCCCCGCCCCCAAAGGCATCACATCGGTTCGGGAATAAGCGTCCCTCAGGCGCTGGCTGTCCCTTTTGAACATCTCAAAATATGCCATCAAATGATGTCCCAATGTGACGGGCTGGGCGATCTGCAGATGGGTGTATCCCGGCATCACATCCCCCGCGTGGGTTTCCGCCAGGGACAGGAGCGTTTCCATCAGCGCCCGGATCCGTTCCTGGATCCGCCCAATCGCGTCCTTGGCGTACATCCGGGTGTCCAGCGCCACCTGGTCGTTGCGGCTCCGGGCGGTATGCAGTTTCTTCCCTGTTTGTCCTATCTTCGCGGTCAACAGGGTTTCCACATTCATATGAATGTCTTCCGCGTCCAGGGTAAAAGACGCCGTCCCGGCCTCGATATCGGCCAGCACCGCGTCCAGGCCCCGGATGAGGGCATCCGCCTCTTCCTGGGAGATCACGCCTGTGTCGCCCAGCATCCGGGCGTGGGCCTGGCTGCCGCGGATATCATAGAGATACAGCTTCTGATCAAACCGGATGGAGGAATGGAAGTCCAGCATCAGCCCGTCGGTTTCTTTCTCAAAGCGGCCGCCCCACAGACGCGCGTTGGCCTTACTCAAGGCCGGCCTCTTTTTTCATCAGCGCCTGAACCTTTAACGGCAGGCCGAACAGGTTGATGAAGCCCTCCGCGTCCTTTTGATTGTAAACCTCTTCTTCCCCGAATGTGGCGTAAGCGGCGTTGTACAGGGAATAGGGCGACCAGACGCCGGCGGGGACGCAATGGCCCTTGTAGAGCTTCATCCGCGCCTTGCCCGTCACCGTCCGCTGGGTCCGGTCCACGAAGGCGTCCAGCGCCTCCCGCAAGGGATGGAACCACACCCCGTCATAGACCAGTTCGGCGTAACGCTGGGCCACCAAATCTTTATAATGGAGCGTCGCCCGGTCCAAGGTCAGGTGTTCCAGCTCCGAATGGGCCTGATACAGAATGGTTCCCCCCGGCGTCTCATAGACGCCCCTGGACTTCATGCCCACCAGCCGGTTTTCCAGCAGATCCACGACGCCGATCCCATTGGCCGAACCCAATTCATTGAGACGGGTCAGCAAATCGACAGGGCCCAATTTCTGCCCGTCCACCGCCACGGGAATCCCTTGCTCAAACTCAACCGTCACATAGCTGACCTGATCCGGCGCCTGAGTCAGGGGCTTGGTCACCATCAGCACATCGTCCCGGGGTTCGTTCGCGGGATCCTCCAAGTCCGCGCCTTCATGGCTGAGATGCCAGATGTTGCGGTCCAGGCTGTAAGGGCGTTCCTTCGTGACCGGTACAGGGATCCCCCTGGCCTGCGCGTAATCGATGGACTGCTCCCTGGAACGGATGTCCCAGAGCCGCCAGGGCGCCACGATCTTTAACTCCGGCGCCAGGGCTTTGACCGCCAGCTCAAAGCGCACCTGGTCGTTGCCCTTCCCGGTCGCGCCGTGGGCAATCGCCTCCGCGCCCTCTTTTCTCGCGATTTCCACCAGCCTTTTGGCAATCAGCGGCCGGGCGAAGGATGTGCCCAGCAGATACTTGCGCTCATAAATGGCGCCGGCTTTCAGCGCGGGATAAATATACCCGGTGATGAATTCCTCTCTCACATCCTCGATGTACAGCTTCAAAGCGCCGCTTTTGAGGGCTTTGTCGCGCAGCGGCGCCAATTCTTCCCCCTGCCCCAGGTCAGCGGCCATAGCGACGACCTCATAACCCAGGTTCTCTTTAAGCCAGGGAATGATGATGGAGGTATCCAGACCTCCCGAATAAGCCAGAACAATTTTTTTGGTCAACAAACCTTCCTCCTTCAATCTTCTATAACAGCATGGCCAAAATAGCCTTATGGGCGTGCAGACGGTTCTCCGCCTCCTCGAATATCACGGATTGAGGGCCTTCCATGACCTCGTCCGTTATTTCCTCTCCCCTGTGCGCGGGCAGGCAGTGCAGCACAATGGCGTTGGGTTTGGCCAGGCGCAGCAGGCTTCGGTTGACCTGATACCCCTCAAACGCCTCTTTCCGCCAGACCGCCTCCTGTTCCTGCCCCATGCTCGCCCAAACGTCCGTATAGACCACGTCGGCCTCCTTCACAGCCTCTCTTGGATCCCGCAATACGGTCAGAGTGGCCCCCGCGCTCAGCATGGCCTTCGCCTGACGGACGGCCCGTTCCGACGGCGCGTAGCCTTCGGGCGTGGCGACGGCTACGCGCATTCCCGTCAGGGCGCCCGCGTGCATCAGGCTGGCCGCCACATTGTTCCCGTCGCCGATGAAGGCCAGCTTCAAGCCCTCCAGCTTGCCTTTACGCTCCCACACAGTCAGCAGATCCGCCAGCGCCTGAGTGGGATGCTCATCGTCCGTAAGTCCGTTGACCACCGGCACATCCGCGTATTTGGCCAGATCCAAAACATCCTGATGCTTGAACGTCCGGATCAGAATCCCTTCACAATAAGACGACAACACCCTGGCTGTGTCGGATATGGGCTCTCCCCGGCCGATCTGCAAATCCTGGCTGGACAAAAATATAGCCAGTCCGCCCAAATGATACATGGCCGACTCAAAAGAAACCCTGGTCCGCGTGGACGCCTTTTCAAAAATCATCGCCAGTATCTTTCCCTTAAGAAATTCATGAGGAACATGATGTTTCTGCTGTTGCTTCAATTTCTTCGCCGTCTCCAGAAGACTCCAAAACTCTTCCTGGGTCAAGTCTGTCAAAGACACATAATCTCTGCCTCGCAAGCTGTCATTCATTATCCGTTCTTCCTTCCTTTCCAGCCCTTGTTCATGTACGTCAATCCAATAGTGCTTCAATTCATAGTTTGAAAATCTGGCGCCTACCAAAGGCGGGCGGCAGAATGCCGCCCCTACAGACGCGTCACTCACGGTACCGTAGGGGCGGCATTCTGCCGCCCGAAATCCGGATCCGCTCATTGCCTGCTCAGACGCGTTTCGCTAAATCACGCCAAACTACGAATTGAAGATTCAGTGGTACACGCCGTATCAAACCGTCTTTTCCAAGGCCACCGCCTTCTCTATGACCGCCAGAGCCTGATCGATTTCCTCGTAAGAAATCGTCAGAGGCGGCACCAGCCGCAGCACATTGCCCTGGATACAATTGATAATCACAAAATCCGCCAAACAGCGGTTGACGATGGCCTGTCCCTCCACGGACAGTTGTATGCCCACCATCAGCCCCCAAACACGGATATCCTGAATGACCGGATATTTTTCTTTCATCCGCGCCAGCTTTTTGCGGATATAATTGCCTTTTTCCTCCGCGGCGCCGCTTAGATTCTCGTCCAGAATCACGGAAAGCGCCGCCTCGCCCGCCGCCGTGGCCAGGGGATTGCCTCCGAAGGTGGACGCGTGATCCCCCGGCTCAAAGGCCGCCGCCGCCTCGCCTCGGGCGACCAGCGCTCCGATGGGGAATCCGCCCCCCAGCCCTTTGGCCAGAGTGAACACATCCGGCTCGATGGCATAATGTTCGTACCCAAACAATTTGCCCGTCCGTCCAAGGCCGGTCTGTACCTCGTCAATGATCAGGAGCATCCCGCGCTCCTCACACAGGGCCTTAACGCCGCTCATATATTCCCGGGCGGCCGGAACCACGCCGCCTTCCCCCTGAAGGGTCTCCAGAAGCACGGCGGCCACAGTGTCGTCCGCCGCGTCTCTGAGCGCCTGTATGTCATTATAATTCACATGCTTGAATCCGGGCGTCAGAGGATTGAAATCCTTCTGATATTTTTTTTGCCCGGTGGCGGTCAAAGCGCCAAAGGTTCGACCGTGGAAAGAATTGACAGCGCTGATGATCCCCGGACGGACGTGCCCGTATTTCTTCAGCGCCCATTTTCTGGCCAGCTTGATGGCGCCCTCATTGGCCTCCGCGCCGCTGTTGCAGAAGAATACCTTCTCGCCGCAGGAATGATCCGCGATGAGCTTCGCCAGCCGCACCTGATTCTCAATCCAATACAGATTCGAACAGTGTATGAGCTTATCGGCCTGGCGCCGTATCGCGTCCACCACCCTTGGATGGCAATGCCCCACATTGTTCACCGCGATGCCCGCCACCAAGTCCAGATAACGGCTGCCGTCCGCGTCCCAGACGAAACTGCCCTTGCCCCGCTCCAGAGCGAAATTTTGGCGGCCATATGTGTTCATCACATACTCCTGCCCCATCGCGGCGATGTTTTGATTATTCACCTTTTCCCATCCTCCCTTACCACCCAGGTCCCGATCCCTTCTTTGGTGAATATTTCCAGCAAAAGGGAATGGGGCTTCCTTCCATTAATAATATGCACGTTCTCCACGCCTCTTTCCAGCGCCTCCAGACAGCATTCGGCCTTTGGAATCATGCCTCCGGTAATGACGCCGTCCCGGATCATTTCCGGGATGTCCTTCGCCTTTAAGACAGAAGCCAATGTCTGAGGCGCCCCTTCTCCCCCGCGGGATCCCAGATAAATGCCTTCCACATCCGTGAGCAGCACCAGCTTATGCGCCCCCAGCGCGCCGCCCAGCGCGCCCGCGGCGCTGTCCGCGTTGATGTTTAACGTCTCCCCTTGCTCGCCCATGCTGATCGGAGACACCACGGGGATGAATCCCCCCTCGATCAGCGACTGAACGATGCCGGGGTTTACATGAACAATCTCCCCCACCAGGCCCAAGTCCCGCGGTTCGGTCTTGCGCCTGGCCTTGAACAGGCCCGCGTCTTTGCCGCAGACCCCCACCGCCGCGCCGCCCAGGTACTCCATCCGGCTGACGATGGCTTTGTTGATTTTGCCGTTCAAAATCATTTCCACCACTTCCATGACCGGCTCGTCGGTGACCCGCAGACCGTCCACAAAAGACGCCTCAATCCGGAGCCGGTCCAGCCATTCGTCGATCATGGGGCCGCCCCCGTGAACCAGCACCGGATTCATGCCGATGAGTTTCATCAGCAAAACATCTTTCAGCACGATTTCTTCCAAATCCGGATCCGTCATGGCGTGGCCGCCGAATTTGACGACCACGATTTTCCCGAAAAACTCCTGTATATAAGGCAGCGCTTCCACCAAAACCTCGGATTTCTGGAGAGGGGACAAAGCGCCGCCGGGTTCATTCGCGCCGTTCATCGAAACATTGCCTTTCCTCAGCTGCGGTAAGCCGAATTGATCTGAATATATCCGTGGGATAAATCACAGCCCCAGGCCGTGGCTTCCTCCGTTCCCTGATTCAGATGGATCCAAATCTTGATGTTTTTGTTCTCCAGAATCCGCCTGACCAACGCCTCGCTGAAGAAAACCCCCACGCCTTTCTCCGCCACCTTGACGTGCGCAATCTTGATTTCAACCCGGTTCGGGTCAAAGTCCGCGCCGGAATAGCCCAGGGCGCACATGATCCTGCCCCAATTGGCGTCTTCGCCAAAGATGGCGGTTTTAACCAAATTGGAGGCCACCACCGACCGCGCCCCCAAGCAGGCGTCCCTGGCCGTCTTAGCGCCTTCCACCGTCACTTCCAAAAACTTAGTGGCGCCTTCCCCATCCTGGGCAATCATTTTGGCCAACGTCATACACACGTACTGAATCGCTTCCACAAACGGCGCGTAGAAAGGCGACAGATCGCTTTCTATGGCCTTATTCCCCGCTTTGCCGCTGGCCAGGGCCACCACCATATCGTTGGTGCTGGTATCCCCGTCCACGCTGATCATATTAAACGAGTACTGATTGGCTTTTTTAAGTATCGACTGAAGGCATTCCGGTGAGACAGCCGCGTCCGTGGTAATAAAACCCAGCATGGTGGCCATATTGGGATGAATCATGCCGGATCCCTTGGCGGCCCCGGCGACGATGACCTTTTGATCTTTCGCGAGTTCCACCTCCACCGCCACTTCTTTGACCGTGGTGTCGGTGGTCATCATGGCCTCCGCCACCTTGCCCCCGCCGGTTCCCGTCAAAGCGTCCGACGACTGCCGGATGCCCAGAACCACTTTGTCCATAGGCAGCGGTACGCCGATGACCCCGGTGGAAGCCACAAAGACCTCCTCCTTCCGGCAGCCCAGGAATTCTCCGGCTTTCTGGGCCATGATCTGAGCGTCTTTCAGCCCCTGCTCCCCGGTACACGCGTTGGCGCAGCCGCTGTTGACCACAATCGCCCGGGCTTTCCCGGCCTGAGCCGCCAGACGGCTGATCAGCACCGGGGCGGCCTGCACCTTGTTGGTGGTAAACACCCCGGCCGCGCTGCATAATGTGGGACTGTACAAGACCCCCACGTCAAAGCGGCCCTTGTTCTTGATGGCCACTTGCGCCGCGCCGGCCACAAAGCCCACCGGAGAAGTCAAACTCCCTCTAGGTATTTCTTTATACGACATACTGATTCACTCCTTCTCAGGGATATATCGCGATGTGTGTGAGCCCCGCGGTCTCTTCCAGTCCAAACATCAGATTCATATTTTGGACGGCCTGTCCGGCGGCGCCTTTCCCCAGATTGTCGATCACAGACACAACGACGGCCATGTTTTTTTTATCATTATAATAGACGCCTAAATCACACATGTTGCTGCCATAGACCTCTTTGGTTTTGGGATATTGGCCCGGAGGGCGCACCCGGACAAAGGGTTCGCCGGCGTAACGTTCCGCATAAAGCGCGCGCAGGGATTCCTGGGTCCATTCCCCTGTCAGGCGTACATAAATCGTACTCAGCATACCCCGGACCATAGGAACCAGATGAGGTATGAACGAGACCGTCAGATCCTTCCCATATATCCGTGACAGCTCCTGCTCCATCTCCGGCGTATGACGGTGAGCCGGCAAGCCGTACACCGAGAAATTCCCCGTAACCTCACTGAAATGTGTGCTGAGAGACGCCCCTCTCCCCGCGCCGCTGACCCCGGACTTGCTGTCCGCGATGATACTCTCCGGATCCACCCGGCCCGTTTCCAGCAGCGGGGCCAATCCCAGAATTACCGAGGTGGGATAACACCCCGGATTGGCCAGCAGCGTGGCTTGGGCTATGGCGTCCCGGCGGATTTCCGGAATCCCGTATACGGCCCGCGCCAGCAAATCCGGTTCCGGCGCGGGAACCTGGTACCACCGGGTATACGCTTCCCCGTCCCGCAAACGGAAATCCGCTCCCAGATCGACGACTTTCCCGCGGCGGGCCAGGGCTTCCCGCGCCAGAGGCGCGCTGTGGCCGTGGGGCATCCCCAGGAAGACCACGTCGGCATCCTCCACAAGCGCCGGATCCCGGGTATGCGCGCAGACCAAGTCCACAATCCCCTGAAAATGGGGATATACTTCGGAGAACCGCTTTCCCTCGTAACTTTGGACTCCCAGCCCCGTCAGCGATACCGACGGATGCCCCGCCAGAATGCGTACCAGTTCCTGGCCCGCGTAGCCTGTGGCGCCAATAACGCTTGCCTTAATCATACAATCCTTCCTCCAAAAACGCGCGTGCCGCGGCAGTGATAACCGACGCGGTGATGACCGATGTAATAATTATACACACGTTAGAATAAAAATGCAAGCATATTTTTCGGGAACTGCCCGCAATTTGGAGATTACAGCGCGTGGCTTAAATCCAGCAAAATAATCATTCGATTCCCGATATCCACGATGCCCTTGATAAATTCCTTCTGAACGTCTGTGGTCGCGGTGTCGCAAGGGCGAATGTCCGATTCCTTGAATTTGCACACCTCGTCCACCCTGTCCACCATCAGCCCGATTTTGGCGCTGTTTAAGAGGGCGACGATCACCCGTTTGTCCTCTTCGGAGCCTTCCGTCATATCCGGCAGGCTGAAACGGCGTTTGAGATCCACGATTGGAATAATATCGCCCCTGAGATTGGCGACCCCGGTAATATAGTACTGCGAATCCGGCATTACAATGGTTTCAGGCATACGTATGATCTCCTGCACGATCATAATATTCAAGCCGTAATGCTCCTTCCCCAGCCGGAAGACCACGTTTTGATATTCGTTATCCATATTTCATCCCCTCATTAATTTGTCTTTGTTTTATTGTACCATATGTATCATAATATTCAAATTAAAAAAAGGCTCCGAAGAACCTTTTGAATTTAATTTGAGTAATACCGTACGATTCCGCTGTAAACGGCCCAGGCTATTTTTTCCTGATATTCCTCCTGAGTCAGCAGCTGCTCTTCCAGCGGATTGGACAAAAACCCCATTTCCACATTGACCGTCGGAATTTTGGCCTGTTTCAGAACAAACGAGGTAATGTCTTCGCTGGGCTGACGCTCCGTATTGTTCAGCACATTGGACAATTCCGCCTGAACAGCCTGAGCCAGCGCCAAAGCGCCGGCCGCCTGGGGCGCGTAAAAAACCTGGGCGCCGGAGAAGCGGCTTTTAGGGAAGGCGTTACAGTGAAGCGATACGTAGATATCCGCGCCGGACTCCACGGCCAATTCCGCCCTTTTCATCAAATCCGTCCTTTTCCGTTCCCTCAGCGTATCCTGATCGGCGCCCAAAGCCACGTCCTCCTCCCTGGTCATAATCACGGAGGCCCCTCCCTGAATCAAAAGGCTTCGCAGCTTCTTCGCCACCTGCAGATTGATGTCTTTTTCATATATGCCGGAATCGCTGACCTTGCCGGGATCCTCCCCCCCGTGGCCCGGATCCACCACGACGCGGCGCCCCGCCACAGCCCAGGACATAGCCTGAACCGCCTGTAAATCCAAGGGGCCGCGCCACACGCCGCTCAACGAAAATGAAGCAACAGCGATCAAAGCAAAACAAGCCCACGGCAAATAGCGTCTGCGGATTTCCCGATAAGAAAAAAACAATATCACGCGCGTCTCCCCCTCCAGCCAGCCTGTAATTATACTATACTTATGCCCTTTTCCCGGAAATATGAACGCCGAAGGGCGGGTAAGCCGCGCCTGCCAAAGACGGGCGGCAGAATGCCGCCCCTACGCCTTTTTGGAACGATTCCTTACCGCAGGGGCGGCAGAATGCCGCCCGGGCCCGTCCGGAAACGACTATATTTTGTCATTCCGGGCGGAGGAAATCCGGGGCGAGTCCGGTATAAAATTAAATTTTTTGAAGATATTAAGTCACACTATCGTAAATAGCAGTATGGCTGACTTCCCCGGAGGGTTTATGGGATTTATAATTGTAGCAGCATAACTTTGATCAGCGGAAGCATCCTCTGCGGACAGGTGAACGATATGGACGACGCCAAAAAATTTATAGGGAAAACCGTGAAAGATTTGCGTGAGGCGAAGAATATGACCCAGGAGGATCTGGCGGGGCTTATCGGCAAAACGGCCGGAGCGGTGGGCCAGATTGAACGCGGCGATATTTACCCGAATTATGATACGCTTTCTAAGATCATCAAAGCCCTCGACGCGGACGCCAATCGTTTTTTCTCCCAAGAAAAGCCCAATTATTCGAACTTACCCAGATGGATGTCCGATGCGTCCTACGGCATGCCGGACAGCGTAAGGGAGGATGTCGGCTTGTTCCTGGCCAAAATCTCCCAGGCGATGTTGAAGGAATCTGACGAATCCTAGTACCCTGTAATGTAATGTCTTGACCGGCATTGACAGCTTGCCGTCAAATTCAGCCGGAACGTTTGAGCGGAAGATGGCTGTAATCACAACAGCCCCTTGAACTTCAAGGGGCTGTTGTCTCGTCTTTGGTTAGTTGTAAGGCAACGGCCAAAGATGAAAAAAACCGCGCCGGCTTTTTGGCCGGCGCGGTTTTTCTCGTCTTTCTCAGCGCTTGGAGAACTGAGGCGCGCGCCTTGCGCCTTTTAAACCATATTTCTTTCTTTCTTTCATCCGTGGGTCGCGGGTCAAAAAACCGGCTTTTTTCAAAACGGGCCGTATTTCCGCGTCAAATTTCAACAGAGCACGGGCAATGCCCAAACGAACCGCGCCCGCCTGTCCTGTAATGCCTCCGCCATGAACATTGGCCAGCACATCGAATTTACCTTCGGCGCTGGTCAGCGCCAATGGCTGACGCACAATCATCTCAAGGGTTTTTTTTCCGAAATATTCATTCAGAGGCCGCTTATTAACGATTACCTTGCCCTCTCCCGGAATCAGCCGAACCCGGGCGACGGAGGTTTTTCTGCGGCCGGTACCCTGATACTGTACTCTTTCCGCCAACGATCTTTCCCCCTTTCTTTAGTTCCTAGCCCCTATAGGCCCACGCTTCCGGCTTTTGGGCCTGATGAGGATGAACTTCCGCCCGATACACTTTAAGCTTCCGGAACATTTGCGCGCCCAAAGCGTTCTTGGGCAACATTCCTTTGATTGCCTTCTCAATTACACGTTCAGGCATTTTTTCAAGTACGACCGCGTAACTCACACGTTTCAATCCTCCGGGATAACCGGAGTGAGAAATCATCTCTTTTTGACTGCGCTTCTTGCCGGTCAGTTCCACTTTCCCGGCATTGATCACAATCACATGATCCCCCGTATCCACATGAGGCGTATACGTGGGCTTGTGTTTGCCTCTCAACAGCACCGCCGCCTCTGTCGCAACCTTTCCCAAGGTTTTGCCGGCAGCGTCAAGCACATACCATTTCCGCTGAACTTCGCGGGGTTTCGCCATGAAGGTCCGCAACGTCTTTCCCTCCTAAATAACATACCGCATAAGATAACGTATCAATTCTAATATACCCGATACGCCGTGTCAACACTTTTATCACTCATTCCGGTACTTTTTTTGGGACAGCCGCAAATTCCGATGAAGGAGGTGAGTTTTTCCGGATTCCCATCAGGCGCCGCAGCGGCGCCTGATTCCCCGGCGCCCGGGGGATGGGGTACGCGCCCGCGTGGGATTTCGCTTCATTCCCCGTATACATATTTTATCTTATTCGTCATAAAGTGTCATAAAAGGAGGTTTCATTATGCCGCGCTTCATAAAAAAACTAATTATCTTCATTCGTTCTCATATGCTCACCCAGATCATTCTCCTGACACTTCCCGGCGCCATATTCGGCGCCGTCCTGTACCGTTCCGGTCTTTTGCTGTGGTTTCTGATCGTTCAATATTTGACCCTGGCCATACTCGCCGCCACATTCGTCCGATGGGTGTCCGATCTGAAGAAGCTGCACCAGAACACGATTTTGACCGGCTATCATCATGCCGGCCCGTCTTTTTCCATAAAAAGGCGGGATGAAATCGGACAGATGTCTGACACCCTCGAACGAATCCGTCTGAAATCCCTGTCCAAACAGGAACAGGAGTCTCAAGCCAGGCAGAAAAGGGATTTGACACTCGCCTGTCTGACTCACGATATACAGAACGTACTCGCAAACGCCAGCACAAACTTGCATTGCCAGCGTGAGAGGGCTTCAGCCCCAATCTGTCATTCCGGGCTTGACCCGGAATCCATCTCAGCTTCCATCTCAGCCCCAATCTCAGCCCCAGCTTCCCCGGAACACGGCATAAACTATGGCAAATTCGCGGCCTGCAATATAAGACGCGCCCAAACCTGGCTTCGTCTGATCTCTGATTATACCACGGCGGAAGCGGGTTTTTTCCCGAATCCGCATACCGTGGAACTGAGCGTCTTGCTGAAACAAATCCTCGACGAACATCAGGTCATGAGCCTTAAAGCCCAAATGCCCCTGCGATGGATCCCCCCGTCGGAATGTTTCCGCACGCGCGTGGATTCCTATTGTTTTACCAGAATCATGGAAAACCTGCTGAACAACGCTTTTCAGCACGGCACGCACGGATCCCCCGTGACAGTGACGGCGGCGCCTTTATCCGACGGACTGTCCGTCACGGTCAAAAACCACAGTCCGGAAATTTCCGAAAGCGTCCTGACCCATCTTTTCGATCCGTTTTTCACCGCCGCCGCGAAATCTTCCGACACCTCCCCGATCCGGCTCAACCACTCCGGATTAGGGCTTTTTATCGCAAAAAAGCTGGCGGAGTCCGCCCAGGGCGATCTCAGCGTGACCAAAGATGAAGACGGAATCTGCTTTCGCCTGTACCTGCCCTCGCTTTGTCAGCCGGATCCGGCGCCGGACCGGAACCCCGGGCCTGACAGCGGCGCGCGCTGAGCGTTACACCGCCGCGATTCGTAATTGGGAAAGTCGCGTCGGCCAAGGACGGGCGGCAGAATGCCGCCCCTACTCGCCCAAATTTTGGGCGGAAAGCGGATAACAGTATAACGCGGATTCGTATGATGCCGGCGCATCGTTCACGGTACCGTAGGGGCGGCATTCTGCCGCCCGGGACCGTCCGAGAACGACAAAAATCGCATCGTTAACACAATATATCCCGTGCTGCGATTCATCGTGTGAAAAAATTCCCCTCCTGGGAGGTGTGGTTCCGCCGGCCGCGCGCCACCCCTGCCCCTGATTCCTAAACTGCGATTCGCAGCACATTATTATGCCTACGCCTCTCTTGCCGATTCCCTTCATTAGTGATATCATAATCTCGACCGGCGGAGACGCCGGCTGACGCCGTAAGGAGGTTTGTTCATGTCTGCCTATTATGAAATCTATCAAAAATGGGTCAACGAAGTAAAGGATCCGGAGCTTTTGAAGGAATTGGCCGAAATCAAGGACCAGGACGATCAGATCAAGGAGCGGTTTTACACGAACCTGGACTTCGGCACCGGCGGGATCCGCGGCGTCTTAGGCGCCGGAACCAACCGGATGAATGTGCTCACCGTCCGCCGGGCCACTCAGGGCGTGGCCGATTACCTGAACAAGGCGTGTGCGGCCCAGCCCATCCAAGTCATCATCGCCTATGATTCCCGGCACAAATCCCGGGAGTTTGCCCTGGAATCCGCTCTGGTGCTGGCCAAAAACGGCATCGCCGCGAAGGTGTTCCGCGAATTGGCGCCCACGCCGCTGCTGTCCTTCGCCGTCACCCACCTGAAGGCCCAAAGCGGCATTGTGATCACCGCCAGCCACAACTCAAAGGAATACAACGGCTATAAGCTGTATTGGAGCCACGGCGGCCAGATGACCGACCAGCGGGCCGGAGACGTAATCCAATGCGTCAACAGCATTCAAAACGAACTGAGCGTGGAGACCATGAGCCGGGAAGAAGCCGAGGCCAAGGGCTTATTGGTCTGGCTGGGCGACGAGGTCGTCTCCGCTTACCTCGCCAGGGTTCAATCGCTGGTTCAGAACCCGGAACTGGTCTCCCAACACGCTTCCGAATTAAAAATCATCTATACGCCTCTGCATGGCGCCGGCCTGGTTCCCGTCACGCGCCTGTTCAAGAATCTGGGATTCAGCCAGATGCGGGTCGTACCCGATCAGGCGAAGCCGGATCCGGACTTTCCCACCGTCAAGCTGCCCAACCCGGAGGATCCCGCCGTCTATGAACTGGCGCTGAAAATGACCCGGGACTTTCCGGCGGACATCATACTGGGATCCGACCCGGACGCGGATCGGGCCGGCGTCGGATGCCGCGGGAAAGACGGCAAGTACGTGTTTTTGTCCGGCAATCAAATCGGGGTTCTCATTCTGGATTATCTTCTGACCACGAAGAAAGCCCGCGGCGCCCTGGACGCCAGGCACCTCGTCATCAAATCCGTGGTGACCGCCCAAATGGGGGTGGATTTGGCCGCGCGGCACGGCGTTCCCTATATGAATGTGCTGACAGGATTCAAATACATAGGCGAACTGATCGACCAGCTGGCCGCCCGCGGCGATTATCAATATCTGTTCGGCTACGAAGAAAGCTACGGTTTTTTGATCGGCGATTTCTGCCGGGACAAAGACGCGCCTCAAGCCTGTATGATTCTGGCGGAGGCCGCCCTATATCACAAACAAAACGGCGAAACCCTGCTGGATCGGCTGGAGACCCTGTTTGGGGAAATGGGCTGTTATTTGGAAAGCCAGGTCAATATCAGCCTGCCCGGCCTCTCCGGCATGGACCGGCTGGCCAAGATCATGGCGGAATTACGGCGAACGTCGCCCAAGACCATAGGCGGCCTGGAGATAACCTATATGAAGGATTTCGCGGAAGGCGGCGGGGAACAGGGGCAATCCGTCCTCACCAGCCTCACCCGTGAGTTCCCGGTCACAAACCTGCTGCGCTACGAACTGAAGGGCGACACCGCCTGGTGCTGCATCCGTCCTTCGGGGACCGAACCCAAATTAAAACTGTATTTCGGGGCGAAAGGCGCCGGCCGCCAGGAGGCGCAAGCCATGCTGGACGCCATGCAAAAAGAGCTGAGCGCCCACATCAACGGGATTTGACGGCTCAAACGCGAGCGCGGGTTCGCCCTTAGACTCCAACGCGCCGGCATTCATAGAGTTCATAGGTGGAATTCATTAGAAAAAAAGGAGGATCAACGGTCATGAAACTCACAGACGCTCAGACGAAGAAGCTTCTTATTTATCAGGGACAGCCACAATTAAAACAATTGGCGCTTAAAATGGCGCTGACCAGACTCAAAGGAATTTACAAAAACGATCCGACGCCGGGCAGCCTCAGCAAGTGTACCCTTGAACTGAACGCGATCTTTGAGAAATTCGCGTCCATCATGAAACCGGATTATGACTGGATCATATCCTTATAGGCCGACAAACAGGCCGACAACTTTGAACAGTGGGAGGATTTGCTATGTTAAAAACATTTGAACAAGCCGCCGCTTTGATCAAGGAGCGGAAGCTGCTGCACATCTCGGGTACGGAGTCCCTGCTGCGCAAGCTGCCCGCCGGCAATTGGATCGGGGGCTCCACAGAATACTTTTTGGAGGAGAACGGGGGACAGGTCAGAGGCGACGCGCTGGACGTCCTGGAATTGAACTTTACCGATTACAAATTCGCTTCATACGGCGCGGCAGACCTGCCCAACGTCGCGAAGGACGCTTACGACAACGGTTTTTCCATTATTATCCTTCCCTTCGACAGCGCCGTACATAAACAATACGCGCAAAACGCGGCCAATTACGAGGACATTTTTCTGAAAAACATCGTGGGCTGGATCTCCGGCCTCAACTTAAACGCGGCGGATCAGACGCCTGTGGCGGTCAACGGCAGCACGGGGGAAACGCTGACGGACAAAGCGGCGGCGCTGCACATCGGCCTGCCCGAAGGCAAGACCGCCCAGCTGAACATCCTCAACATCTTTAACGCGGACACAGACAGCCCCGTCATCACCTTCGGCGAGGACGGCTTCAAAGCGCAAAACTGTTATATAGACGGCAAAGAAACGGTTTTTGCCGACTACATCGCCCGCGGCAATCTGGACACCAAACTGCCCCTGGTCGGCGATTATTCCGGCGCGGGCATCAATATCTCCATCAAAAGCATCGAAGACGGCGCCGTGAATTTCTACGCGCCCGTATTCAAGGGCATCGAATACCGCTTCGCGGAAGCCGTTCCCGATTATGTGGGCGCTTTCCACAAAAAGATAATGGAAATCACCGATACCGATTCGGCGTTTGCCTGCAACTGCATCCTCAACTTCCTGTACGGCAACCTGGAAGGCAAAAACCTGGGCGGCTTCTACGGCCCGATTACCTTCGGCGAAATCGCCTGGCAGCTGCTGAACCAGACGCTGGTGTATCTGCAAATATTATAAGCCCCGCAAGCGCCCGCGCGTTATATTCCAACTCAAGCCGCAATCGCAGCAAGGCAATGTTATCGCTTGACAAAGTCAAACATTTTCGTTATGATCATTAAGGATTCGTTAAATAATAAGATGAGATAATTTCACGCCGCAATTTCGTCGCCGGACAAGGCGGAGGAAGGAGGCATACCCGGGGTGGTATGGCGACTGACGACAACGCAGTCCGA
>JAISDM010000234.1 GCA_031264885.1 Peptococcaceae bacterium
CGCCCTTGCGTTTGCCGGTGGGGATTGACCAGGCCCAGCAAAAGCCATGTAAGGAACAAACTGATAGCGACGGGTAAAATAATCATCAGATTATTAGAGCGCGACAGGCGCTTTTTTACTGTCATTTGAACACCTCTTGTCAGACTGAATTTTTCCATCATATCGCCATATCGCACCCATAATATCGCGTGAAAACTATTGGCGTACTACAAGGCATTATATCTGAAAAAAATCAAATATGTGGCCGGAATTATTAAAAAATTTATAAACCGGGTTTCTTTTTTTATTCCCCGCAGTCCCCAAATAGTCCCCAAGCAGTCCCCAGAAAAAACCCTGAATCTACGCCAAAAACGTTGCTTGTAGTCCCCAAGAATATATAAAAAGAAGCCTGCCGTAACGGCAGGTTTCTTTTTATTCCCGGAGCGGGTCGCGGGTTATTCCGCGATTCCGAAATAATCGGCAATCTCTTTGGCCGATGTGAACGAGAAATCACCCCCTGGCCCGTATTTTTCTATAACTTTA
The DNA here is from genome assembly GCA_031264885.1 of Peptococcaceae bacterium. Lineage (GTDB taxonomy): Bacteria > Bacillota > Peptococcia > DRI-13 > UBA5745 > JAISDM01. The sequence continues at coordinate 523 of JAISDM010000234.1, forward strand.
ATGTCTTCCGGTTCCGGTGGTTCAGTGGGCATCAGACGGAGAGCAAGTTCTAAAACGCGTGACCGCTGTTCCTCCGACAAAGCATTAAAAACCAAATCCCATTTAAATTGCGACGCCTTGATACTCATTAAAATTCCCCCTCCCTTTAGTCCGGCGCGAGCGACTTTTTCGGCGTCCTTTTTGGCTTGCTTTGTCAAGCGAACGTCATACATCCGGCCACACGTCCGACAAAGAAACACAATCGGTTATTGGCGTGGCTAATCCGGCCTTGATTTTATCAGCCATGCCCGGAACGGACGTTAAATAATCCGTATCGTTGTCGTATAGACCGAGACGGTATTTCTGGAACGATATAAATTCAAGCACCTTTTCTATTGCGTTATCCGGCAAGGCGTCAATTTGTGCCTTTGCGTAATCGCGATTGCTCATTTGTTATTCATCCTCCCTTCATACATTATTGTACTCCGGATGAACATATTATTCAATCATGAAATGGAGTGAGCGGATTATATAATTCCATTTACGGCAGAAATTAAAAAAACCCGCAGCCCTTGATACGTAAGGGTTTGCGGGGTTTTTGCGTGGAGCTGGTGAGCGGACTCGAACCGCTGACCTGCTGATTACGAATCAGCTGCTCTACCAACTGAGCTACACCAGCCTACGATGACAGAAGTCATTGTAACATAGCCGTTTTCCCTTGTCAAACTGGATTTTTCGAAACCGCGGTTCGCAGACACCCTCGCAGACACCTCACAGGAGCGCGCACTCGAATCGCGGCGGCGTTGTGTATACCGGCGCGGCGCCGGTTTTCTCATAATCAATGAGACACAGCCTGCTGCCAATTTTTACGCTCCTGACGGCGTCCAGCCATGTTCCCAAAGCATCCCCCTTTACGGCGCCAACCGTTAAGAAGTCATAGCCGCGGGCCGCGGACGCAAGTTCTCCAAGCAAAACACGCGCCGCGTCCGGATGATCTTGGCGGTCGAGCAAAAAACTGATGTACGCGAAACAAGCCGCCGTGTTCGTTTTCGGAAGCGGCGGATAGCGCAGCAAACGCAGCAGCGGGTTACAATGGGCCGCAAACCTGTATATCCCGTAATAACCGAGGGCGACGCACTGTTTATAAGCGCGCTGATCCCAGAGGGCGCCGGCGGCGGCGATCTCCCCGCCGTCCTCCAGCAGGAAAAAATCCGAGACGGTCAGTCCCGGGAAATCGTTCATCGTCACAAACGCCGGAAAATACGAATACCCGGATCCCACCGTCTGATAAAAGGCCAAGAGCCTGTCCGTATCCCCCGAAACAGCGCGGCGGAACCGATAGCCGTGTTTCGGCCGTTTCAAAGCCGCCGGATGAAGAAAATAGGTGGAATAGCCGCAAATCGGACGGATCCATCCGCGCTTGGCGAACAAATCATACGCGGCCCGATGATCGTCGAGTATCGAGCAAAACAGCTGTTTGACCGATGTTTGGGCGTATCCGGTTTCCAGCATCTTCAGGATGCTGATCCGGACACCGTCTTCTTTGCGCAAGCCGGCGACGTACCCGACGGTTCGCGCCTCCCCGCCGATATACAGCTTTCTCGGCAGACAGACAATCTGCGCCAATACGCGGGCGCCGCCGCCGGCGCACAGGATGATTTCGGCGCCGGGGCATTCGGTCACATAGGATTGATACGCGTCCGGCCGCCGGGTATACAGGATTTGGATGCCTTTGCCCGCGGGACGCCCGCCCGCGGGATACGATTCCATCAGCCGCAGCATTTCCGGGCCGTCGGCGGGGGTGGCGGCGCGATAAATCATTTCCGCGCCTCGTCCAGATTTTTGCCCAGCGGAATACCCAACCGCTGATCCACTTCAAAATGGAACAGAATGTTGATAAACCAATAGGCGGCGTGTAATTTCAGGTTTTTTGTCCGCGCCCAAAGCGCCGGAACGCGGCGCAGGATCGAGGGGAAGGCGTAAAATTTGCGCTTATACTTGCCGCAAAGGGCGCCGAGCGCCTCCGGTGTGACGCGGGCGGGCCGGAACGAGACGGTCCCATAGCGGTAATCCTCCTCCAGCCACCACCGGGGACTGAACAGCCGGCCTTCCCGCTCAAAACGGCGATAGGTTTCCGTACTGGGGAATGCCAGCAGATGATTGAACGCGACGACGAAAAAACGGCGCCGCGCCGCAAAGCTGAGGACCTCCGCGAAGGTCTGCTCACAGTCCTCGTCGAAACCGAATACGAAGCTGGCGTATATGTTGATCCCGGCGCGGTGGATCCGTTCCACGATTTCATCCCGCTCGCCGAGCCGTTCGCTCCACGCTTTGTTCATCTGTTTCAGATTGCCCGCGTTGACGGACTCAAAGCCGATCAGCACCAGCAGGCAGCCGCTTTGGCGCATGAGAACCAGCAGTTCCTCATCCTGGGCGATGTCGAGGGTAATCTGCGTCGTCCAAATGATTTTTAGCTTCTTGACCTCCAGAAAAAGCGCCTTCGCAAAGGCTTTGTCGGAAAAAATGCTGTCGTCTACAAAGAAAAACAGCTTGTTCCTACAGGTTTGGATCTCGCTGACAATGTCCGCGATCCGGCGATGCCTGTAGCACCCCTCATAATACGCGGAGATGCTGCAAAATTCACACCGGCGGCGGCATCCCCGCCCGACCTCCACGAGGGAAACCGGCAGATATTTTTTTACTTTATCCGCGTAGACGGATCTGTCGGGCAAGCCGTAATCGAGAGAGGTTTCGCCGTGGTAGAGAGGCTTGTAATCGCCGCGCCGGATGTCGCTGAGGATAAGCGCCCATACGCTTTCGGCGTTGCCGGTGAGCACAATATCGGCGTGGGGCGCGGCGTCGCCGGGGCAGAGCGTCGCGTGCCAGCCGCCGCAGACGATGATTTTGCCCCGCGAACGGAACCGCCCGGCGATTTCATAGGCGCGTTTCGCCGTATAGGTCTCCAGCGTAATCGCGACCACGTCGCAGTCCGCGCCGTAATCGACGGGTTCCACCCGGTCGTCATAGAAAGCGGTCTCATATTCCGCGGGCGTCAGCCGTTTTAAGACGGCGACGGTCAAAGGCTCCATCATCCAGGATTTCAGATAGCGTTCGCCGGATTTTTTGCCGATGCCGGGAAGAATGAACAAAATTTTCATCAAATACGCCCCCTGTCGCGTCCCGCCCGTTTGAATCCCACGCGTCCCATCATGTCGCGTCCTCCCCGTATCCGAATGTGACGCCCTGTTTATTCAGCATCTCGCGGCGAAAGAGCGGGTTATACGCCATATAGGTCAGGAACCGGTACGGTGTGCGCATATTCGTACTTGGCTCAAAGGCCCGGCGGATGACCGAAGCGGGACTGTTGAAGGTTCTGCGGCACCAGAACGCCGTTTCGGTTAGCTCGTCCGCCGTCATATTCTTTGGAACGAAGGCCGCGTCGTTAAAGCGATACTCCGGGTGAAGCCACCACTTTCCGCCGTACAGCAGCCGTCCCTCGCGCTCCAGCCGGGCGTACAGCCGCGTGCCGGGGTAAGGGTTCAGGATGTTGTACGCCGCGAAGGTAAATTTATTGCGCAGGGCGAAACGGCAAGTTTCCCGGATGCTCTCAAGGGTATCCGTATCGTGACCGAGGGTAAAAGCCGCCCAGGTTTGCAGACCGCAGCGCCGCAGCTCCCGGACGGCATAGGCGTACCCGTCCGTGACAAACCGCGCGTTTGTATTTTTATTCATAGCGGCGACGCCGTCCGCGCCAATCGACTCGAAACCGACCACATGCCCCAAACAGCCGCTGCGAACCATCAGATCCATCAATTCGCTGTCGTCCAGCATATCCATCGACGCCTGGCTCACCCAGCGCGCCTTCAGCGGGATCAGCGCGCGGAAAAGCTCCTTCGCGGCGGCCTTGTCCGCAACGATGTTGTCGTCCACAAAGAAAAGCAGTCTCCGGTTCTGCGCCTGGATTTCCCGGATGACGCCGCTGACCTCACGGACATAATGCCGCCGCTGAAAATAGACGCTCGACGCGCAAAAATCGCATCCGTTGGCGCATCCCCGTGAAAATTGCAGCAGCGTCACCGGGAGATACCTCTTACCTCTGAATAAATCGCGGCGCGGCAAGGCGCCGTTCTGGGGCGGCCCGGCGGAACGGCAGGCATAGCGCGGCCGCAGGGTTCCGTTTCGCAAGTCGCTGATCAATGCCGGCCACGTCCATTCGGCGTCCCCCAGAACCACGGTATCCGCGTGTTCCGCCGCTTCATCCGGCGCGAGGGTCACATGGACGCCGCCGAGGGCGACGGGCACGCCCCGTTTGCGGAATGCCGCCGCGATCTCATAACTCCGCCGGGCCGTAAAGATTTGGACGGAGACGGCGGCAAGATCGAAAGGCGCGTCATAGGGGATGGGCTCAAGCCTGTCGTCGTAAAACGCGACCTCCACGTCCGGCGGGGTCCATCCGGCGATTACAGCCGGACCGAGGGGCTCCATGCGCGCTCCGTCCAGGAACAGGCTGTCTCCCTTGCGGCCGATGTTCGGATAGATTAACGCGATTCTCACTCCCCCAGCCGCCTCCCTTGTTTTTGCCGGATTGAAACCCGTGATATGATGTTAGCGAGAAGGTAGATCCAGAGGTTGAACCGTCCCCGGATGTTCACGCCGCGCAGCCGGGCCATGACGCCGCGGAACGAATAGAACGCGTACCGCGCCCGCCGGCAGGATTCCGCGAGCTGCTCCGGCGCCATGCCTCCGGGTTGAAACACCGTATCCCCGTAACGGTATTCCGGGGTATTCCACCACCGGCCGCGCAATAAGCGCCCTTCGCGTTCAAGCCGCGTATACAGCGCGGTTCCGGGGGTCGGGATCAGCGGGTTAAAATTGGCGACGGCAAAACCGTGTTTTTGGGCAAAAGCCGCCAGATCCAGGGCTGTTTCGGGTGTGTCGGCGTCGTATCCGACGACAAATGTGCCGTAAATCATCAATCCCGCCCGATGAATGTCCGCGATGACCGCTTCATAATCCGCCGCCAGATTCGCGCGCTTGTTCATTTGCCGCAAACTGCCGGCGTTCAGTGACTCAAACCCCATGACGACCGCGGCGCACCCGCTGCGCCGCAGACGGCACAGCAAATCAAAGTCCCGCGCCGCGTCCATACTGATCTGGCACACCCAGCGGCGGCGCAGAGGCGCCAGCGCGGTCAGCAGCTCTTCGACCCGCGCGGGGTCGGAGAACAGATTGTCGTCGGCAAAGAATACCGGCTTGCGCGGAAGCCGCGCGACGGCCGCGGCCACCGCGGAAGCCGGGCGTGTCCGCGGGGCGCCGCCGTACAGCGCGTGAACGGAACAGAAGTCACAGGCAAATTTGCATCCGCGTGAGAACTGGACGACCCACATAGGGTGATACCTTTTCCCCCGGAATACCGAATAATCATATTGGACGCGGCTGAGATCCGCGCTGTTCGCGCTGATGTAAAGCGGCTTCAGCGTCCCGGCGCGCAAATCGTCTATGACCGCGCCCCATGTATCCTCGGCCTCGCCGGCGACGACGGCGTCGGCGTATTCCCCGGCTTCGCCGGGACACAGGGTCGCGTGAATCCCGCCCAAGACGACGGGGACGCCGCGCTCACGGAACCGTCCGGCGAGTATGTACCCTCTGCGGGCTGTGAATGTGTCGATGGAGATGGCCGCCGCGTCACAGGAAACGTCGCCGGGTAAGGATTCGATGTTTTCATCGAAAAAGGTCAAGGTCACGCCGGGGGGCGTCAGCGGTTTCAATATGGCGAACAGCAGCGGCGGCAGGGCGTCCTTGGCCCGCTCCCCGAACATGCCGGGCTTGATTACGCAGATGTTCATAGATTAATTCCCGGTATGTCGGAATTGTCGGACATCACGCCGGCGTCAAAGATATTGAACTTCCGCGCGTATTGCCTGTATCCGAGGTTCAAAAGCAGATAGAGCCACCCGTACCGGAAGAGTTTTGGGCTGTACCAGCGCCAGCGCCGCAGAATGCTTCGGATCGAATAGGATCCGAGCCAGGCCCGGCGGACGCCGGTTTCAAGCGTGTCCTTCGACATCCGTTTCGGGCGGAACACGCAATGCTCCACATCGTATAAAGCCCAGTCGCGCTCAACGATGCGCCCCTCGGCCTCAAGCTGATTGTGGTAATCGGTCTGGGGGAAGGGCGTAAAGATCGCGTAGCGCGGCAGGTCAATCTGTATCTCGTCGGACAGACGCGCCGTGCGCTCAAAGACGTCCGGCCCGTCCTCATCCGCGCCAAAGGCGAAGCAGCCCATGACCATGACGCCGTGTTTATGGAGTATGTCCATCAGCGCCTTGTAACCCTCCGGTTTGTTGACTCCCTTGCGCATCTCGGCTTGGCTGGCCGCGTTGACAGACTCAAATCCGATCAAAAGCCCCTTGCATCCGCTCCGCTCAAACAGCCGGACGGTATCCTCATTCAGCGCGACGTCCGACGTCGTCAGCCCGAACCACCATTTTTTCAAAGGGATCATGGCGGTCAGCAGCGCCCGGAGATAGTCCATATCCGACAATAAATTGACGTCCGGAAAGACGATCTCTTTGCCGCGCAGGGTTTTGATTTCGGCGATGACATCCTCCACCGGCCGCGTGACGACACGCCGCCCGAACGCCTTGGGATACGCGCAGAACGCGCAGTTCAAATGGCAGCCGCGCACGGCTTCCACCGTATTCAATGTGATGTACCGTTTCTTGTTGAGCAGGTCCCGGCGCGGAAGCGGGCGGTTCGCGATATCTTCACAGGACCCGGGCCGGTAAAACGGCTGTAAACCGCCCCGTTGGAAATCCCGCAGCAAACGGGGCCAGGAATGGTCTCCCAGGCCCACCACGACAGCGTCGGCGTGGGCTTTCGCCTCATCGGGGCAAAGCGACGGGTGCGGCCCGCCGAGGACGACGGGTATACCGCGTCCCCGGAAATAATCGGCGAACCGGTACACCCGCGCGCTGGCGCCTGTGATACAGGTCATGCCGATGATGTCGGCCTCCAGGTCCAGCGGAACCGGCCCGGCGGTCTCGTCGTAAATCTCTATACCGGCGTTTAATTCAGGAGGCGTGAGGGCGGCCAGCAGCGCCAGCGTCATAGGCGCGTAGTGCAGACTTTTGGCAAACAGCCCGTTGTATCGGTGCATCGCGCCGGCGGGGCTGAGCAAGGCGATTTTCATATCATTGCTCCTGTCGTCGCTATAACAGCGACCCTGCCGCCATCAACAGATACATGACGGCGACGGCGCCGCGCAAAACGGGGCTTTTGCCGCAATTCCCCAGCAACAGCCAGTCGGCGCCGCGTATCGCGTTACGGTAAGCCGGGACAGCCATACAGGCCACAATGACCGCCGTCGCTCCGCCGGCGATCCGCGTCAAGCCCAGGAAACCGGAAGCCGGCAGCAGCGCCAGCAGAAAGGACGGCGCAGTGGCGGCCAGCCAGGCCGGGACGCGCCCCGCGCGGAAATATTTCTTCGTCATATCGGATAACTGGAGGGATATGGACCAAAACGTTCCCAGCATGGCCAGCGTAATAAATAACGAGCCAAAAACCCGCGCCGGGCCGCCCAGCGCCGCCGCCCAGCCGACGATGGCGACCTCGGTGACGGGGGCGGAACTGAGCAGCGCCGCCAGAGTGACGATGACCATTACGGCGAGGTTTATCAGCAATCCGATGGCGACGGCAAGGGACAGTTTGCGCTTTTCGCCGCGCAGTCCCGAGGCGGCCTGCGGCACGGCGAAAAGCGACGACAAACTGAACATCGCCATGCCGTATACCGCCAATAACGGCGCGGGCGCCCAACGCGCGGGCGCGAACGGCTGAAGCGCGGGCAGCGTCAGGGCGCGGACCGCGAGGAATCCCAAAATAGCCAGCATGACCGCCAGCGTGGCCGTCTCATGGACGGCCACGTGTTTGAGACCCAGGAAAACCACCGCGGCGGCGCAGACAAAAAACAGTATCTCAGCCGCGATGACGGGGATGTCCAGCAAGTCCGCCAGAATATCGCCCGCGCCGGTGATATACGCCGCGAGATTGCATACGAGGGTAACAGCCATAAACACATAAAAAGCGCTCCGCGGTATTTTTTTGCCGCGAAAAAGGTGCTTTGTAAAAATCGTCAGCAGCTCGCTGGAATAATCTGTGCGGATCGAAAGTTCGGCCACCATGATGTGCAGCGTGACCGTGACCGCGTAAGCGGCCAGCATCGCAAAAACGGCGGGCCCGAATCCGGTTTCGGCGGCTAAGTAAGGCAGAGCCATCACGCCCCCGCCGATGCCGGCCCCCGCAACCAGGCATACCGCCTCGGCCATGTTCAATCTGCGCACACAAAACCTCCGTAAATGTCATTTCAGGCGCTTTGCTCAACGGCCACGGCGCAGGCGACGGTGGCGCCCACCATGGGATTGTTGCCCATGCCGATCAGTCCCATCATTTCCACATGGGCCGGCACGGAAGACGAGCCCGCGAACTGGGCGTCGCCGTGCATCCGTCCCATGCTGTCGGTCAATCCGTAGGAAGCGGGTCCGGCCGCCATGTTGTCGGGATGGAGTGTGCGGCCTGTTCCGCCGCCGGAAGCCACGGAAAAATACCTCTTGCCGTTTTCCGTCGCCCATTTTTTGTACGTGCCCGCCACCAAATGCTGGAACCGGGTGGGATTGGTGGAGTTCCCCGTGATGGACACATCCACGCCCTCGCTGACCATGACCGCCACGCCTTCGGACACGTCGTCCGCCCCGTAGACGCGGACCGCAGCTTTATCCCCCTTGGAGAAAGCTTTTTCCTCAACGACGTTCAAGGTGCTCGCGTAGTAATCAAACTGGGTTTGAACATAGGTAAAACCGTTGACCCGGGATATAATATAAGCGGCGTCTTTCCCCAGACCGTTCAAAATAACCTTTAGTGATTTTGTGCGCACCTGGTTGGCGGTCCGGGCGATGCCGATGGCGCCTTCCGCGGCGGCGAAAGACTCGTGGCCCGCCAGGAAGGCGAAGCATTGGGTCTCCTCACGGAGCAGCATGGCGCCCAGGTTGCCGTGCCCAAGGCCCACTTTGCGGCTGTCCGCCACCGAACCGGGAATGCAGAAAGCCTGGAGCCCGATTCCGATGGCCTCCGCCGCGCCGGAGGCCTGTTTTTTCCCTTGCTGGAGCGCGATGGCGCAGCCCAGGGTATAAGCCCACACCGCGTTGTCAAAGGCGATGGGCTGGATGCCTTTCACAATGGATTCCACCTGGACGTTCTTGGCGTCGCACAGAGCTTTGGCGGCGTCCAGATTCTCAAATCCATAAGCCTTGCAGACGGCCTGAATGCCGTCGATTCTTCTTTCATAACCCTCAAAGCGAATCATGATGACACATCTCCTCTCTATTCTTTCCTGGGATCCACGATCTTTACGGCTTCGTCCAAACGGCCGTAAGTGCCCACATTGTCTTCAAACGCTTTTTTCGGATCGTCTCCCTTTCGAATAGACGCCATCATTTTGCCAAGGTTCACAAATTTATAGCCGATGATTTCATTTTGACCGTCCAAACCTACCTCTAATACATAACCTTCGCTCATTTCCAAATAACGCACACCCTTGGCGTTGGTGCCGAACATGGTGCCGATCTGGCTCCGCAGCCCTTTCCCCAGATCTTCCAGCGACGCGCCGATGGGAAGCCCCCCCTCGGAGAAAGCCGTTTGGGTCCGGCCATACGCCAGCTGCTTAAAAATCTCACGCATGGCCACATTGATGGCGTCGCAGACCAGGTCCGTATTCAGCGCTTCCAATATGGTTTTGCCCTGGAGAATTTCCGCCGCCATAGCCGCGGAATGCGTCATGCCGGAGCAGCCGATGGTCTCCAGCAGCGCCTCCTCAATGACGCCCTCCTTCACATTGAGGGTCAGCTTACAGGCCCCTTGCTGCGGGGCGCACCAGCCTATTCCGTGAGAAAGCCCGGAGATGTCCGTGATTTGAGTCGCCTTCACCCACTTGCCTTCCTCCGGAATCGGAGCCGGCCCATGATGAGGCCCTTTTTGAACATAGCACATTTGCTCAACTTCGTGGGAATAATTCATGATTGTCGCGGGAAGCCGCTCAAAGCCCCCGCTGCCCCCTTTCTAATATCCCGTTTTACGGATAGAGTATATCACTTCTCCCGTGAAGTTTCAAGAATGGAAGTTTTCCACTGCGATTCGTCGTTTGACGCAAATACCCGGTCCCGGGCGGCAAAATGCCGCCCCTACGGTACCGTGACCGATGCGCCTTGTAGGGGCGGCATCCTGCCGCCCGTCCCTGACAGACGCGCCTTTCCAAACTGCGATTCGCAGGTTTTCCAGAAATTCATGCTTGCTTTTATGGCGGAGTATACTATAATATCCTTATTATCTTTTGGGATTGTTTTTCGGAGTTTCGGGGTTCGCGCAATCGGTTTCGAGGTGATTGTATGTTAAAAAACCTAAGTCTCAGAATCAAAATATTCGCTTTGGTTTCCACGGTGGTCATTGTGTCGTTTGTGACGCTTACTGTGATCGTTTCCGGAAAAACCATTGAAATGGCAAAGAAAGACGCTTTCAACCTGGCTCAGGAAACGGCGGACAAATATAAGAACGAGATCATCGCGGAACTGCAGGGCGCCAGGATCACGGCGGAAACCCTCTCCACCGTGTTTGAGACGTTGAAGGATCATGATTACACCGACAGGGACATGATGAACGACATCCTGAAGAACGCCCTGGCGCAGAAGGAATACATCACAGCCTTTTGCATCGCCTACGACCCCGACGCTTTGGACGGAAAGGACGCGCTGTACGCCGGGGCGGAGCCGGCATATGATGAAACGGGGAGGTTCGCCCCTTACTGGAACAAACTCGGCGGCAATATCGCCGTGGAGCCTTTGTACGACATCGATATCGCGGATTGGTATATCGTACCCAAATCCGAGCGCCATGAATACATCACCGAGCCCTACCCCTATGAGGTTCAGGGGAATCCGGTGATGCTCACAAGCCTGATTTTTCCGATCATTCATAACGATGGGTTTATTGGGATCATATCCTCCGACATCGTCCTGGATAAGCTGCAGGAGATGGTTTCCATCGTAACGCCTCACGAACAGGGCGGATATACGGAGATCATCTCCAACGCGGGCGTGATTGTGGCGCGTCCGGACACCTCCCATCTGAACAAGAGTTTGGCGGAATCGGCGGCGTATGAAATGCTGATCTCCGACCGGTCCAAAACCGCCGGGGCTTTGGCATACGCGGAGGCGTACGCGGCGGAGGCCGGGCAGGACGAAGACGGCGTCCGGCTCTTCACCGGCGCGCTGGAAGAGTACGCGAAGGATTTCGACGGAACCAGGCTGGACTTGTCCTTGATGACGCCCGAACTGGCTCAGGCGATGCTCCGGTCGGATCCGGACCGGCTGCGGTACGCGGAAGAGGCTCAGGCCGCCGTTAAAAACGGCGAGATGTATATCTCAAGCGGCAAGGATTTTTATACGGTGTATATGCCCGTTCAATTCAGCAGCGTGACCAATCCCTGGTCGGTGGCGGTCAGCATTCCCATGACGCGGATTCTGGACAACGCCAATGACATCCGTAATTATGTCATTTTGGTGTCCGCCGCGGCCGTATGCCTGATTGCCATGATCCTGTATCTGATTACGAGAAGCGTCACGAAGCCCATACTCATTTTGTCGGATACCGCCAAGATCTTTGGCGAAGGGCATTTTGACGCTGAGGTGCCCATCGTTCAGAGCAACGATGAGATCGGAGAGCTGTCGAAGGCGTTCCGGTTTATGGCGCAGAAGATCAACGATCTGATTAAGGAAATGCAGCGGTACGCCAAAACCCTGGAAGAAAAGAACGTATATCTGAACCGGCTGAATGAATTGAAAGATGAATTCCTGGCCAATACCTCCCATGAGCTGAGGACCCCCATCAACGGCATCATCGGCATTGTGGAATCCATGATTGACGGCGCCGCGGGCGAGATGAGCGACGAACAGAAATATAATCTGGCGATCGTCTCCAACAGCGGCAAGCGGCTTTCCAACATGGTCAACGATATCCTGGACTTCACCAAGCTGAAGAACCAGGAGATCGTATTGCAGATCAAACCTGTCGATCTGAAACCCGTTGTGGACACGGTGATCGTTTTGTCAAAGCCATTGATCAAGGGAAAAGATCTGACGCTGGTGAACGAAATCGACAGTTCTCTGACCTTGGTCGGCGCGGATGAGAACAGGGTGCAGCAGATATTGTACAATCTGATCGGCAACGCGATTAAGTTCACCGAGAAAGGGAAGGTAAGCGTATCCGCCGCGGTTGCCGGCGGCATGGTGCGGGTTTCGGTGGAGGATACGGGCATCGGCGTCGCCGAGGACAAATTTGAGCGGATATTCGAATCCTTCGAACAGGCCGACGGGTCCACGGCCAGAGAATATGGCGGAACGGGGCTGGGCCTGTCGATCACCAAAAAAATCGTAGAGCTGCACGGCGGAACCGTCGGTGTGGAGTCGCAGTTGGGCAAGGGCTCCAAATTTACCTTTACGCTGCCGGTGTCGGACGTAAAAAGAGAGAGCCTGGGTTCCCCCGAAATCCCCAAAACGATTATCGATATGGAAGATTTCATGACGGGCGCCGCGGCGGCGGAGCATAAACCGGACGCGGCGGCCGGGGAGGGAACGTACAAGATCCTCGTAGTCGACGACGAACCCGTCAACATTCAAGTGCTCACAAACCTGCTTTCCATGCGGGATTATTCCGTGTTTAAGGCGTATAACGGTTTGGAGGCGCTCGATCTGATCGAAAGCGGGGAGACGTTTGATCTCGTTTTGCTGGATGTGATGATGCCCCGTATGTCCGGGTATGAGGTCTGCCAGCGTTTGAGGGAAAAATATACCCTCTTCGACTTGCCCATCGTGATGCTGACGGCAAAAAATCAGATTCAGGACATCGTTCTGGGATTCCATTCCGGCGCCAACGATTATATACAGAAACCCTTCGATAAAGAGGAATTATTGGCGCGCGTAAGAACCCTGCTTGAGCTGAAAGGCGCCATGGCGGCGGCTATGGCGGCGAACAGGGCGAAGAGCCTCTTTTTGGCCAATATGAGCCACGAGATCCGGACGCCCCTCACCGCGGTCATCGGCCTGACCAACTTGCTGCTGAATACGCCGATGGATGAGAAACAGCGGGATTATACGGAAAAAATGCGCCGCGCTTCCTCGGTTCTTTTGGGCATCATCAACGATATTCTCGATTTTTCGAAGGCTGAGGCGGGGAACCTGAAACTGGAGCGGGTTTCTCTCGATATCCGGCGAATGTTTGGCGATCTGGAGACGTTCTTCCAGGGGCAAAACGCCAAATCCGGCGTGCAGCTCCGCTTTGAGCTGGATCCCGCCCTTCCGGAGGCGCTGCTGGGAGATCCGCTGCGCTTGCAGCAGGTGTTCATCAATCTGGTGGAGAACGCCTTCAAATTTACCGAACAGGGCTCTATTACGGTTCGCGCCAGCCTGTCCCGGCGGGGACCCGGCGATGTGACGCTGGATTTTGCCGTGGAGGATACGGGCATCGGGATGAGCCATGAGAAGATGGAAGAGATATTTGCCGCTTTTAATCAAGGGGATAACTCCGCCAGCCGCAAATACGGGGGCATTGGCATCGGTCTCACCATCACCCGGCAGATGGTGGAGCTGATGGGGGGAGAGATCGGCGTATTCAGCGAAGAGGGGCAAGGCACGGTATTCACATTTTCCTGCCCGTTCGCGCTTCCGGACAGAGCTTCCGAATCAAAAGTTTCCGAATCAAAAGTTTCCGGGGCGGGCGCGGCGCCTTCGCCTGGAACGGATTCGCCTGAAGCCGCTTCGCCTGGAACGGATTCGCCGGCGGAGGACGCGGAACACGACGAAAACGACATGCTGCGCGGCATGCGGGTGCTTTTGGTGGAAGACAATGAAATCAACGCCCTGATCGCTATGGAATTGCTGAACTCCGTCGGCGTTGAGGTGACCACCGCGGAGAATGGCAGCGAAGCCATCGAACGTTTGAAGGAAGCGCTCGATGCCGGCGGCAGCCCGGCTTTTGACCTGGTGTTGATGGATCTGCAGATGCCGGTCATGGACGGCTATGAAGCCACCGAAATCATCAAGAATACGCCGGCGTACAAGGATCTGCCCATCTACGCCCTGACGGCTCACGCCTTCCCCGAGGAAAGGGAGCGCTGCCTTTCATTGGGCATGGAGGAGCATCTGACCAAACCCATTGACGTGGAGGAGTTCTACACGGCGCTGCGCAAAGCCGCCGCGAAAAGGCCGGCGGCCTAGGGTGCGCCATACTCCGTCGACGGGCGGCAGAATGCCGCCCCTACGATACCGTGAACACCGCGTCGTAGGGGCGGCATGGGGCCGACAAACGGCATGACCGCCCGTTTGCAGTGAACACCGTGTCTGTAGGGGCGGCATCCTGCCGCCCGGAATGGCGGCCTGATTTTATTAGAAATACAGGGATGTGAAACCGTCCAGTATCTCCTGTAGATTGTCGGGAATTTGAGGGATCAGGTAGCCCATAAAAATAGGGGTGGTGACGTATCGGGGGATGATTTTGCAATAGATGACGCCGTCTATGTGATAAAAGAAAAAATTATAGCTGTTGCAGGACTTATCGCGGAACGCGTTTAAAAGAAAGTGGACGGTTTTTTGAATCATGAGGGCCAGGGTATGGAGCGATCCGGCGGATCGGGCGATGAGGTTGAATTCGTAGAATCCCGCCAGCGGCAGGGTGGATACGTTAAGCTCCACTTGATTTTCGCGGTGGATGGGGACGCCCTGGAAGTGTGAGAGCCGAATGTATTGACGGCAATCCAATTTGTTGAGGCCGATGATCTGCATATGCGGATGCCGGATGGTCCCGCCGGAGAAAGGGCCATGGTTCTTCAGGAAGAGGACGGAGACGAAGCGGGGGTCTTTTTCCATAGCCAGCCATTGGTTGATGGCGATGTCCATGACTTTAAACAGATGCTCCCGGGGATATTCGGATAATTCTCCGAGACAGTCGTCGGTTTCTATAAGCACCAGGGGTTCCGTATCGGCCAAAACCGGATATTTGTTTTTCAGCAGAAGGATGGGGCCGTCTTCCAGCAAAACATCGCGCAGACGCGCCCGGTCGCAGAAGGGGCAGGGATGATCCTCCGCCTGATTCAGGGTCATGGGCTTGTGGCGGCTGACTTTGGATTGGAAATACAGATGCGTCGCTTGATGGTCCATCGCTTTACGCGCTCCTTTATATAGGAAAAAACAAATGGCAGGCTTGCGAAGAATGCCTGTAAGCCGGGTTCTGTCCTCAATTAAGAGGGGCAATCATCTATCTGGGACACCGGTTGCCCGGCGCCTCAAGCGACCTAACCCGGGAGCGGGACGGGCCGCCCCATAGCTCCTCTATTCGGTCTTGCTCCAGGTGGGGTTTACCGAGCCAGCCGGTCACCCGGCTGCTGGTGAGCTCTTACCTCGCCATTCCACCCTTACTTCCGTGCCGGAAGCGGTATCTTTCTGTGGCACTTTCCTTAGAGTCGCCTCCACTGGGAATTACCCAGCACCCTGCCCTGCGGAGCCCGGACTTTCCTCAGATTCAGCCTTTCGGCCGTCGAACCTGTAATTGCCCGGCATTCTTTGCAAGCGATGCCGAGATTCATTTTATCACGCTCAGCCGGATGGCGCAACCGTTTAAAAGGAATAAGAAAAAGGAGTTGATTGCTCATGGGGCATACTTTAGCTGTTTTGGTTGAGAACCGACCGGGTGTTTTGACGCGCATTTCCGGATTGATCAGCCGGCGGGCTTTTAATATTGAAAGCATCGCCGCGGGATATACGGAAGAACAGGACATGACCCGGATTACCATTGAGGTCAGGGACGAGGACGGACGGGAAATCGAGCAGTTGGTGCATCAATTGGCGAAATTGGTGGATGTGGTCAAGATCATCAATTATTCGAATACCGATTCCCTGGAGAGGGAACTGGTGATGATCAAGGTCAAGGCGAATCCTGAGAAACGGTCGGATATTGTGGACATCGTCAATGTATTCCGGGCGAACATTGTGGATGTGAACCGGGAGACCCTGATCATCGAACTGAGCGGAGCGCAGCAAAAAAACGACGCTTTATGCGAAGTGCTGAAGGATTATGGGATCATCGAAATTGTCCGGACCGGCAAGGTGCTTATTTCAAGGAGCCCGACGCCCGCGAAGGATCTATAAGTAGTATAAGGAGGTGTGACCGTGAACAGGAAATTCAGGAAATTTATATGGGCGGGCTGGCTGACGGCGGGCCTGGCGACTGCTATGATCTGGAGTATGCCGGCCATATCTCTGGGGCAGGGAACAGTGGAAACCGGGGAAACCGGGGATGTGGCGCAAGCCGGGGATTTGGTCGTCACCCGGCCTCTGACCAGGGAGGAGTTAGGCCCCTTCCCTGACGACCCTGCTATGGCTTTGGATTATCTGATATACAAACGGTATTTCGAGCCTAAGAAGCATGAGAACAAAGTGGTTTATCTGACCATTGACGACGGGCCCAGTCACAAGACTGCGGAATATCTGGATATTTTGGAATCCCGGGGCGTGAAGGCGACGTTCTTCCTCTTGGGCAAACAAGTGGCGCGGTATCCGGAGGCGACGCGCGCCATCCGGGACCGGGGGCATAAGCTTGCCAATCACACGTATACCCATGTGTATAAGACGGTGTATCAGAGCGTGGATGTTTTTATGGAGGAGGTCGAGAGGACCCGCGCCGCCATTCTGGAAACCGCCGGGGTGGATGTCCGGCTGGTCCGCGCGCCGGGAGGCGTGTACGGCCATTTTGAGAAGTCGTATTACCGCCGGCTGGAGGCGGCCGGATATGTGAATCATGACTGGAATCTGGATTCCAAGGACAGCGTGATGAAAAAAGCGACGGCGGACAAAATCATGAGCCACATCCGGGCGGCCAACAAAGACAGGCAGGTGGCCGTGGTGCTGCTCCATGACTCCGGAAAAACGTCCTCTTTGGAGGCGCTGCCCCAAATTATCGATTACTATCTGGGGGAAGGGTATACCTTTGAGGTTTTGCCGGAGAATGAAACGGTGGCCGTTCATAATATTTTGCCGCTCAGGGAGATCAAAGCCGAGGTCGAAGCGGCGCTGCGGGCGCGGGACGCGGCGGGACAGTGAGGCGCGTCTGTCAAAGACGGGCGGCAAGATGCCGCCCCTACGGTACCGTGACGGCGCATATGTAGGGGCGGCATTCTGCCGCCCGGGAATTTTTCCTAAAGTTTGAATCGCAGTGAGGCGTATGTATGAGTTTACGGATGGTCTATGGCCGCGCGGGTTTTGGCAAAACCCAATATTGTCTGGAGTCCATAAAGGAACGTACCCTGGCGCGGCCTCAAGGCACATTTATTCTGCTGACTCCCGAGCAGTCGACCTTTGACGCGGAGAAACGCGCGATGGAACACATGGGCAGGGGGAACGGGCTGGCGGTCAGCGTGTTTAGCTTCAGGCAGCTCTTCGCTTTTTTATTGGAAGAAACAGGCGACCGCAGCCTGCCGGTTTTGAGCGATCCGGAACAGAATTTAATGGTGCGCGCCCTTTTGGAAAGAAAGAAAGACCGGCTTCAGGCGCTGGGAAAGGCATGCCAGAATCCGGGTTTTGTCCGGGAATTGACGCGTTTGATCAATGAATTCAGAAGCTATCAGGTCAAGCCGGCCCATTTGAAAGCCGGGGAGAAGGGGGATCCTTTCAAGCCGCGCTTCCTGCGGAAATTAGAGGATATTTCCATGATCTATCAGGATTATGAGGAATGGATCGGCGAACAGTGGACGGACGCTTCCGGGGAGTTGGAGCAATTGGCCCGGATGATTCCTGATTCCCAATATCTGAAGCAAGCCGCGGTATGGCTGGACGGGTTTCACGGCTTCACCCCGGCGGAATTCCAGGTGGTTCAGGCTATGCTGGCGAACGGAATGGAGATTTGCGTCGCCTTGACCATGGAAGGCGGTATGGAAAAAAGGTCCATGGGCGAGGAGGAGGTGTTCTTCCCTGTCTGGGAGACGGCGAGAGATCTGAACCATATGGCGGAGGAAAACGGCTGGGAATTGCTGGAGCCGGTCTATATCCGGAATCGTGAGACCGGCCGGTTTCATCAGGCGCCTGAATTGGAATTTCTGGAAGAGACCTGGGCCGCCGATGATCTCAGGGCGCGCTGGGAGCGGGAAGCCCGCGGCCTGGCCATCCGGAGCTGCGCCGATCCCCGGGCGGAGATCGAAGCCTGCGCCAGAGAGATATTGAGACTGGTCCGTGACCGGGGGCGCCGCTTCAAGGATATTCTGGTGCTGGCAAAGGATTATCAGGGATATGAGCTTTTCATCGAGACGATCTTTGATCATCATGGGATCCCGTTTTTTGAGGATTGGGCGCGGCCGCTTCAATACCATCCTTTTTTGTTTCTGACCCGCGGGATTCTGGAGCTGCTGAGCGGAACCCGGCGGCAGGCGGATATTTTTGCCTGTATCAAGACAGGCTGGATGGGGGTGTCCCCCGGCGAGGCGGACAGGCTGGAGAATTATTGCCTGAGCCACGGGATTGTGTTTGCGGATTGGAATAATGAGTGGCGGTTTGGGGATCCCGGCCTGGCCGCCCGGATGAACCGGCACAGGAGGAGGATCATCGAGCCGCTGACGCGGCTGAGGCAGGTGTTTGGCGGGAAAAACCGGCCGGCGGATTTTTCCGCCGGCTTGTGGCGTTATATCAAGGATACGGGGCTGGATCTGAAGTGTGAGCAGATGCGGTCCCGGGCGGCGGATCAGAACCGGCCGGAGGAGGCGGAGTTCCATATAGGGGTTTGGCGCGGCGTGGCGGATCTGCTGGATAAGATGGTCCGGGTCTTTGGGGACGGGCTGATGGAACCGGAGGTATACAGCCAGATTTTCCGGACGGGGCTGGATCAGCTGGAGGCGGCCCGGGTGCCCCAGAAGCTGGATCAAGTGCTCTTGGGGACCCTGGACCGGACGCGGGCGCCCCAGGTGGCCTGTGTGCTGCTGCTGGGGGTGAACGAGGGGGTGCTGCCGGCTAAGATTCGGGAGGAAGGGCTTCTGACCTCCCAGGAAAGGGCTTGGCTCGCGGAAAAAAAGATTCAATTGGCTCCAAATAGTGAAAAAAAAGTGCTTTCTGAATCCTTTTTGATCTATATCGCGCTGACGCGCGCCAGCCGAATGATTCGGATCAGTTATGCGCGAGCGGATATGGAGGGCAAGGCCATGGCGCCGTCGCCGCTGATCGGCGATTTGCGGCGGGTTTTTCCGGGGGCCGCGTATGAGGAAGGGCCGGCGGCGGGAGCGGAATTGGTGTCGTCGCCTAAGGCGACCCTGGCGCAGCTGGCGAAAAATATTCTGGAGGACAGCCCCCTTTGGATCTATGTGTTTCAATGGTACCGGTCCCGGCCGGAGTACGCGCCGGGTTTGGAGAAGGTGCTGTCCGGGCTGTTTGCCGCGCCTTTGCCCGCCCGGCTGGATTCGGAGGCCCTTTATGACGGAAATACCCGTATCAGCGTGACTCAGGCGGAGCGTTACGCGGCCTGTCCCTTCGCGCATTTCGCCCAATACGGGCTGGCGCTTGCCGAAAGGAAGGAATACCGGCTGTCCCCGCCTGACCTGGGGCTGTTCTTTCATCAGGCGCTGGAGGCCATGTTTCTGGATTTAAAGGAGAACAGGCGGGAATGGAGATCCCTGGACCGGGAAGCGGTCGAGGCATGGGCGCGGGAAGCCGCCCAAAAACAGATACCGCTGATTCAAAACGAGATTTTGCTGAGTACGGCGCGCTACCGCGCTTTGAGCCGTAAGCTGCAGCGGATTGTGGTCAGGGCGGCCGGCATGCTCTGGGAACAGGATCAGAGGAGCAGCTTTGAGCTGTGGGATGTGGAGGCTGTTTTTGGGGAGGGGAAGCCCCTGCCCGGGCTCAGGCTGGAGCTGGAAAACGGCCGGACCCTTTGGCTGGAAGGCAGGATGGACCGGATCGACGTGGCGGCGGATGAAGCGGGGGGGAAGACCTATGTCCGGATTATGGACTATAAATCCGGCAGGGCGTCCCTGGAGCCCTGGGAGATCTATTACGGGCTGAAGATCCAATTGCTGACGTATATGGCTGTGCTGCTCCGGAATGAAAGCCGCGCGCCGGGAGGGATCTTTTATTTCATGGTGAAGGATCCGATGATTTTGACCCAGGGGCCCGTATCTCAAATGGAGCTTCAGAAAGAGATCAAGCGTAAGCTGAGGCTGACAGGCTACCTGCTGAAGGATTCCGGCTTGGTACAAAAAATGGACGGGGAGATCTCCGGTGCCTCGGAATTCATCCCCGCGAGCCTGAATCAAAACGGGGAATTTTCCAAACGAAACAAGGCGCTGCTGACGGAAGAGACATTTATGGGCTTATGTTCATACTGTGTGAATATGATCAAATCCCTCGCGAACCGCATGACGGACGGGGATATTCCGGTGTCGCCCTGGCGTTTCAAACAGCAATCGGCCTGTCAGTATTGCGCTTACAAGAGTGTCTGCGGTTTCGATACGGAAGTGGACGGATACGCTTACAGGGTGTTGAAACAGATGGATGTGGAGGATATCGCTCATGGCGCAGCCCCGATGGAATGAGGAACAAATTCAGGCGGTCGCCGCCGGCGGCCGGGATATATTGGTTTCGGCCTCCGCCGGAACGGGCAAAACAGCGGTGCTGGTGGAACGGGTCGTCCAAAGGATCATGGACGGCCGCGATCCTTTGAATGTGGACCAGCTGCTGCTGGTGACCTTTACGAACGCGGCGGCCAGAGAGATGCGCGAGCGGATCGGGCGGGCGTTAAGCGCGTTTCGCGATCAGAGGGAGCTCTGGGCCAGGGCGAAGCGGCAGTACGCGCTCCTGGGAAGCGCCTGTATCTCTACGCTGCATTCTTTCTGTCTGGACTTGATCCGCCAGAATTCCCACAGGCTGGGGGTCGATCCTCAGTTCCGGGTTCTGGATCCGGTGGAGGGGCTGCTGCTCAAGAATCAAATCATGGATGAGCTGCTGGATTCCTGGTATGAGGAGGCGCATGAAGGTTTCGACGAACTGCTGGAGTGCTTCGGGGGGGAGCGGGACGACTCCGGATTGACGGCGCTGGTCTTTCGCCTGTACGATTTTGTGCTGAGCCAGCCCCGTCCCTGGCAATGGCTGGACGCGGCCGTAAAGGGTTTGGACGCGGAGGTTTGGCTGGCGGAGGTGCGGGGTCATATCCGCGAAACCCTGCTTCGGGCGCGAGACGACTTGCGCCGGGGGCTGGATCTGGCCGGAGCTTCCGGCGCGGACGCCGCCTGCGGTTTTTTGCTGGAGGAGGATATGGCCCGGCTGGGCGGCTGTCTGGAAGCCCTGAATCATTGGGACGCGTTTCAGGGCCGTTTGGCGGAGATGGATTTCGCGTCATGGCCCAGGAGAAAGAAAGGGGAGAATAGCCCGGATCTGGATGAGGCGAAGCGGCTGAGGGACCGGGCCAGGGAGCTGACGGAGCGGCTGGTGAAAGCTTACGGCGACAGGAGTCAGGAAAGCCTGTTTCAGGAGCTTCAGGCCGCGGCGCCTTCCATGAGAGCGCTGGGGGAGCTGACCCGGGCGCTGCACGCGGCTTTTTCCCAGGCGAAGGCGGCCAGGTCGGCGATGGATTTCAGCGATATAGAGCATGGCGCTCTGGCTTTGCTTTATGATGAGACGGACGGGGAGACGGAGATTGCCTATGGGCTTCAGGCCCGGTTTCAGGAAATATTGATCGACGAGTATCAGGATATCAATGAGGCGCAGGAAAGGATCCTTTCTTTAACCGCCCGGAAGGGGCCCGGGAACCGGTTTATGGTGGGGGATGTCAAGCAGAGCATCTATGGGTTCCGGATGGCGGCGCCTCAGCTTTTTTTGGAAAAATACCATGCTTATCAGGGGGAACCCGGGGCGGGAGCCGCAGGGGAGACTCCGGCGGAATCTACGGGGGAAGCCACGGCGGGAGCGGGATTCGTGGGGGAAGCCCCGGCGGAGACTTCGGCGGGATCCGCGGCGGAAGCCCCGGCGGAACCCGGACAGCTGATCCGGCTCAGGGGCAATTACCGGAGCGGGCAGGCTGTGGTCGGCGCCGTCAACGCCGTATTTGCCAAAGTGATGCGGGAGGATTTTGGGGGGATCCAATATTCGGGAGAGAATGAATTGACGGCGCGGGGGCCCCTGGGATCCCCGGAGGGCGCGGATTCCGGGTGGGAGAAGGTGGAACTGCTGATTCTGGATAAGGGAGAGAGCGAGGCGGTCGATTCGGCGGAGACAGACGCCCAGGACGAGGAACCGGCGGACGCCGTTGAGATGGAAGCGCGGCTGGTGGCCGGCCGGATCCTGGAGACGCGGGCGTCCAAGGTGTGGGATCACCGGACGGAAAGCTGGCGGCCGGCGGAATTCAGGGATATGGCGGTGCTTCTGCGGTCGGTTCGGAGTACGGCGGCCATATATATGGAAGTATTTCAGAGCATGGGGATTCCGGCGTACGCGGAATTGAGCGGAGGGTATTTTGAGGCTCGGGAGGTTCAGACGGTCCTCGCCTGTTTGAAGGTCGTCGACAATCCCAGGCAGGACATCCCTTTGGCCGCGCTGATGCTGTCGCCCATATTTGGCTTT
>JAISDM010000253.1 GCA_031264885.1 Peptococcaceae bacterium
GAGTCGAACACGACCGCACCCGGTGGGTGAGGGAGGGAGTGTGAGACTGGGCAGGCACGTGGTGAAATCAAGCGTCGCAAGACGCGCAGATTGAGCCCGTGTCCTAACCCGGAATGACAGGGGATAGACAAGCCCGGCAATATTTAGGGTGCGTTTCCATATTGTGTTGACGGCGCCATTTTTGTCATTTTGGGTCGGTTCCGGGCGGCAGGATGCCGTCCCTACGCCCCTGCGCGCGCGTCGTTCGCGGTATCGCAGGGGCGGCATTTTGCCGCCCGCCTGTGACTGAGAGTTGACAGGGCAGTTGTTATTTGATATGTTTATATTGAAGCAGTTGAATATCGTGACAAATGTTTTAGGGGATGGTATATGGGCGTAATTTGTAAAAAAACAGGCTGAATTTTTAAATTGGAAACATTTCTGGAATGTAAGGAAAAGGTCAATTGTTTTGAAAGCTTAGGACCAAGGAGGATGTAAATCATGGAACTCAACCGCGTCAGGTACTACATCAACGGTGTGGAGCGGTATGTTACGGTGGATCCGGCTAAGGACACTCTGGCGGGGGTTTTGCGCCGGATTGGACTTACCGGTACGAAGATCGGGTGCGGAATCGGCGTTTGCGGCGCTTGCACCGTTCTTGTGGACGGCAAGAATGTGCGTTCCTGTATCAAGAGGATCAAGGATGTCCCTGAAGACGCTGAGATTCTGACCATTGAGGGAATCGGTATGCCTACGCATTTGCACCCGATTCAGCAGGCGTGGATTACATACGGAGGCGTTCAGTGCGGCTTCTGTACGCCGGGCTTTATCGTTTCCGCTTACGCTCTGCTGGAGGCAAACCCGAACCCCACACGTCAGGAGGTTCGCCAGTGGTTTTACGACAACAAGAACATCTGCCGCTGCACAGGGTATAAACCCATCGTGGACGCGGTCATGGCGGCCGCTGAGGTTATGCGCGGCGAAAAGACGATGGAGGATATTACCTTCAAACATCCTGAGGACGGCGAATATTACGGTTCCTCGCTGCCGCGTCCCAGCGCGCTGAGCCGGGTCACCGGGCTTTGCGATTTTGGCGACGACATCATGCTGAAAATGCCCGAGGGGACTTTGGAGGTTGCGCTGGTTCAGCCCAGGAAGTATCATCACGCCCGTATCCTGAATATTGATTTCAGCGAGGCGGAGAAGATGCCCGGGGTCGCTAAGGTCATTACGGCCAAGGATCTCTATGACTTGGGCGGCACCAATATGATCGCCTGGAAGATGACGCATAAGCGCAACAAAGGGACGGGCGAGATGCGTCCGGTTCTGGCGGAGAAGAAGATTCTCCGTTATGGGGATGTGGTCGCTTTGGTCTGCGCCGACACGCGGGAACACGCCCGGGCGGCGGCGGCGGCCGTGAAGGTGGATCTGGAGCAGCTTCCGGAATACACCAGCGCGCTGGAGGCCGTTATGCCCGACGCCATGCAGATCCATCCGAACGTGCCCAATATATATGAAGCGCAGCCCCTTTTGAAAGACGATGTGGGCGAGGATACCCGCGACGTTTTGGACAACTCCAAGTATGTGGTGGAAGGCAGTTTTTACACCAGCCGCGAACCGCATCTGTCCATCGAGGGCGATGTGCTTCAGGCGTACTTCGATCCGGACGGGCTTCTCACCGTACAAGGCAAGGCTCAGGCCATCGGAAATACCAAGAGCGAAATCGGCCCGGGCATCGGGCTGACCAAGGACAATCTTCGCATCATTATGAATCCCTCCGGCGCCAGTTTCGGCTGGTCCACGTCAACCGGCAGTTTCGCGCTGATCGCGGCTTGCACCGCTGTGACCAAGCTGCCTTGCAACCTGTCCATGAGTTATCTGGAACACCAGCATTACAGCGGGAAGCGCGCCCCATGTTATTTCAACGCGCGCATGGGCTGCGACGAAAACGGCAAAATTACGGCTTATGAATACGAGAGCGCGCTGGATCACGGGGCTTTTGCCGAAAAAACCTGCGGCCTGATGGACCGTATGCTGCGTTTCAACGGCTTCCCGTACTATATTCCCAACGCCTCCGCCATGCTGCGGATGGTGTTTGTGAATCACAGTTTTGCCACATCCTATCGCGGCTTCGGAGCGCCTCAGTCCGAGACGTGTTCCGAGCAGATCATCGATATGCTGGCCCACGAGGCGGGCATCGATCCCTTTGAATTCCGCTACATCAACATCGCCCGGGAGGGGCAGACGACCATCAACAGTTTCCCCTACCGCGAGTATCCCATGGAAAAAATCTTCGATACCATGCGCCCGCTGTATAACGCGGCCAAGGAACGGGCCAAACAGGCCGATACCCCTGAGAAGCGCCGGGGCGTCGGCGTGGCTTTCGGCGGTTTCTCTGTCAGCGGCGGCCCGGCCGACAGCGCCGGCATCGCTTTGGGGCTGAATCCCGACGGCACTGTGACCAATTATAATACCTATGAGGACATCGGCCAGGGCGGCGACGTAGCCGTCATCACCCATACGGTGGAGGCGCTCAAACCTCTGGGAATCAAACCGCATCAGGTGAAATCCGTTATGAACGACAGCAAGTTCTGTCCCGACACCGGCATCGCCGGAGGCAGCCGGCTGCATTTCATGTTCGGCAACGCCACCATCCTCGCGGCGAACCAGCTGATGGACGCCATGCGGAAAGAGGACGGCAGCTTCCGCACCTATGATGAAATGGTGGCGGAGGACATTCCCACCCGCTATGACGTCCGCTACAGCAACACTGTGGTTCCCGGCTTGAAGGGCATGGATCCCAACAACGGACAGGGCAGCCCTTCCCCCACCGTTATGTACGGTTTGTTTATGAGCGAGGTGGAGGTCGATGTCAAAACCGGCAAAACTCAGGTGTTGTCCTATTCCTCTGTTTACGATGTGGGGCCTGTGGGCAATAAGCTCACCTTTGAGGGGCAGGCTTTCGGCGGCAACTCCCATTGCATCGGTTTCGCGCTCAGCGAGGATTATGAGGATGTGAAGAAGCACGGCAACATCGTGAGCTGCGGCATCCCCACCATTCTGGACATCCCCGACGATATGCCGCTTCACGGCGTCGTGACCAAGCGCGAGTTCGGCCCTTACGGTTCCGCGGGCTGCTCCGAGCTGTTCCAGTCCGGCGGTCACATGAGTGTAATCAACGCGATCTTTGACGCCGCGGGCGTTCGTATTTACACGCTGCCGGCGACCCCCGACAAGGTGAAGGCGGGGCTGGCGGCGCTGGCCGGCGGCAAAGATATGAAGCCCAAGCGGTACTTCCTGGGCGGCGACATGTATGAGGAAATCGAAGAGATGGTCGCCAATCCCGTTTGATCCGGGGGAAAGCCCAGGCTGTTCATAGAGAGATGGGAGCGGAGCGCCGGATCCTTGCGGATTCCCGCTCCGTCCCGCCGGGGGGTCCGGGGGAGTCAATTCGTAGTTTGAAAAAATTCCCCTCTTGGGAGGGGTGGCAGACTCCGCCTGACGGGGTGGTGGCGCTTCGAAGAACCACCCCGGCGTTACGCGCCACCCCTCCCAGGAGGGGAATAAAAGATGCCGCATTTCCAAACTATGAATTGAAGGTCCGGGGGAGTCCGTGTTTCCTCCGGACCCTTTTCTGTGATTATAATGATTATTTGTGAGAGTGGAGAGAAGCCGCGCATGACCAGGAATATCGGTATAGAAGATTGTATCCGCGGCGATATGGCGCCGTGCGGCTGTGTCTGTCCTTTTGGGCTGGATACGCGGGATTTTATAGAGAAGATCCGGCGCGGCAGTTTTGACGCGGCCTTTAAAACGTACCGGAACGCTGTGGTGTTTCCGGATATTGTGGCGCGTCTGTGCCCGGAGCCTTGCAAAGGGCGCTGCGTCCTGCGCGGGGGCGAGGCCGTCGAGATGCGGGCTCTGGAGCGGGCCGGCGTCGCTTACGCGCGAAACCGCGATCCCATCAATTTTAACATACCGCCGAAGGAGAAGCGCGCCGCCGTAGTCGGCGCCGGTTTAAGCGGGCTGACCTGCGCCTTGCGTCTGGCGGGCCGGGGTTACCGGGTCACTGTGTATGAAAAAAGCGGCCGCGCCGGCGGCAGGGTATTCGAGCTGATGCCGGAAGACGCGGCCCGTGAGGACATCGAACGGCAGCTGAAGTTCACGGACGCTGAATTCAAGTTCCGCACCGAGATTACATCCTTAGATGAGATTGAGGCGGACGGGGTTTATATCGCCACCGGCGCCGGCGGAATGGATTTTGGCTTGAGGGGGGATACGGATCTTTTCACAGGGGAAACTTCGCGGCCCGGCGTTTTTCTGGGAGGGGAACTGACGGGCGCCGGGTTCATTCAGGCCATCGCTGATGGAATTCACGCGGCACGTTATTTTGAACGGTGGCTGATGGTGGGCGTCATGCTGAGGGATACGCGGGAGCAGGCGGGCGAAGCGCCGCGCACCCGCCTCAGGGACGAATTTTTTCCGGCGTCCGCCGCCCCCGCCGTCCGCGCGGCAAGCGGGGAGGTTTATTCCAAGGACGAGGCCAAGGCGGAGGCGTTCCGCTGTCTCAAATGCAATTGCGAGGCTTGTACCAGCCGCTGTGACCTGATGGAGTTTTTTCGCGTTGAACCGAAGGTCATCAAGGAGAGGGTGGATTCCACACTCATCAAGGGCGGCATTATCGAAGGGAATTCCAAGCGGCTCATTTCCGCCTGCAATCAGTGCGGCGGCTGCCGGGACGCGTGTCCGGCCGGTATCGACGTGGGCGCGCTCCTGCTGGAGTCCCGCCGCGCTTTGTACCGGGACAACGCGCTGCCCACCGTCTGGAACGAGTTCTGGCAGCGGGATATGGAATTCTCAAACGGCGGGGACGCCACATTGTTCCGCGAGGCGCCCGGCGCGGGCGAAAACAGGGAGAACGGCGAAGACAGGAGAAACGGCGAAAACAGATATGCTTTTTTCCCCGGATGCCAGTTGGGCGCTTCCGATCCCCGTTATGTGAGCGAGGCTTACCGGTGGATTCTGCGGCATGAGCCCGATACCGCGCTGATGCTTTGCTGCTGCGGCGCGCCGGCTGTGTGGGGCGGCCGGGAGCGGGAACACGCGGCTTGGATCGCGGCATTGCGCGGCAAGTGGATGTCGATGGGGAAGCCTGTTCTTCTCGCCGCGTGTTCTTCCTGTAAGCGCATGTTGGAGGAATATCTGCCGGAGAGTACATGCCGTTCGGTTTATGAGATCATGGCGCCCTGGGGCGCGCCGACCGCGGCGGCCGCCATCGGGCCGGCGGCGGTGTTCGACCCCTGCTCTTCCCGCCGGGAACCGCGGACGCAAGAAAGTGTCCGCGCTTTGCTGCGGGCTTCCGGCGCGGATTTGGAGGAACTGCCCGCCTCCGGAGAGGACGCGCGCTGCTGCGGCTGGGGCGGCAACGCCGCCGTGGCCAGTCCGCAATATGTGGAAAAAGTCACGCAGAAGCGCGCCGCTCAAAGCGAGGCGGTGTATGTCGCCTATTGCGTCAATTGCCGGGACAGTTTTGCCCGGATGGGAAAAGAGAGTCTGCATGTTTTTGACGTGCTGTTCGGATTAAACGGCGCGAACCGGCCGAGCCCGGACATCAGCCGGCGGCGGGAAAACCGTCTGGCGCTGAGGGCGGCGCTCCTGCGGGAATTCTGGGGCGAGGAACAGGAGGAGGCGCGGAATCCGGTGAGGCTGGCCGTCGAACCGGAGCTGGCGCGGCGCCTGGACGCGGAACTCATTCTGGAAGACGATCTGCGCGAGGTCATCGAGCATTGCGAGACAAGCGGCAGGAAACTGATCGACCGGCAGGACGGGCGCAGCGTCGGCCATCTGCTCAAAGGCGCGGTGACCTACTGGGTTGAATACGAAGCCTGCGGGGACGGCTGGCGCGTGCTGAACGCTTACAGCCACCGTTTGATGGTGCAGGAACAGGACAAGTTAATACATTCGGCGCCGTAGGCGCCGCGGGAGCGGCTCAGGCAGCGTTATGGCACAGGATCCGCGGCGCCGTAGGGGCGGCAGTC
>JAISDM010000200.1 GCA_031264885.1 Peptococcaceae bacterium
TTCACCACGTGCCTGCCCAGTCTCACACTCCGGGTTGGGACACGGGCTCAGCCGGCGCGACTAAAGCCGCTTGGCTTCACCACGTGCCCGCCCCATCTCACCCTCCCTTCTTCGCCCACTGGGCGTGGTCGGGTTCGATGCCCTTCATCGCCCACCGGGCGCGGTCGGGATCGACTCCTGACGGGGTGGTGGCGCAACCGATGTGTGGCAAATTGCGCGTTAAAGTTGACAAAAAGAACGCCTGGGTTGGTGGTTTCGTGTCTATTTATCTAGTATAATAACCGCGAGGTGATGAGAAATGGAGTTTTATCAAGAACTGAAGCGTCTCCGAAAAGAGAACGGTTTGTCTCAGGAGGATTTGGCCGAACAAATGGGCGTATCGCGGCAGTCGGTGAGCAAATGGGAAAGCGGCCAGGGTTATCCCGAAACGGAGAAGCTTCTGCAAATCAGCAGGTTGTTCAATGTCTCGCTGGACCGCTTGCTCAAAGGGGAACAGGACGATCCAAAGGACGGCGGCGAGCCGGGTTTTTACGCCAGCCGCGAGATGGCGGAGGGCTTTCTGCTCTCCAAGCGGCAGGGCGCCTGCCGTCAGGGCATTGGCGTGGCGGTCGTCATCCTCTCTCTTATCTTTGTGTTCATCATTGAAAACAATTATAAAAACAATTACGGCAGCATTTTGTTTTTGCTGGGCGCGGCTGTGGGCGCGGGGATTTTGATATCGCAGGGGTTTCGCCTCAAACGTTACGCGGCGATGGAATCCCAGCCCCTTCTGTTTGACTCCGCGTTCATCAAAGAATTTCGCGGCGCTTATGAGAAACGCCGCAGAAGGTACGGACGGCTGATTGCCCTGGGCGTCGTTCTGGTCGCCGCCAG
This sequence comes from Peptococcaceae bacterium, assembly GCA_031264885.1. GTDB lineage: Bacteria > Bacillota > Peptococcia > DRI-13 > UBA5745 > JAISDM01. The sequence goes on from JAISDM010000200.1 coordinate 874, forward strand.
CTTCGCCGCCGCCGTGCTGTTTAACGAGTGGCCCGAGGTGTTCGGGCGGCGCGCCATGGCCGCGCTGCCCCTGTTCTGGGCAGGGGCCGTATTCCTCTTCATCAACGCCGGTTCGGCGCTGAGCGCCGAGGGCGTCATCGCCAACAACGCGGAGCATATCAGGGAAATGGAAAGCGACAGGCGCAGCGGCTGGATCTGGGGTTTTATTATGCCGTGGGCGACCATGGTGTTTCTGGCTGTGGGATTTATCTGGGGAGCGTGGCATCCCGGCTGGCTGGTATTCCCTGTCGCCGCCTTGATTTGCGCCGGAATCAGCGGCTTTCTTAAATGAGACTTGTAAATACCGGCCAACCGTGCTAGACTATGTATGTTTGGTTCAGTGAACATTATACCGCGCCAATTAGTTCTATGCAACTATTATTCGAACGACCGCCCGGACGCCGGATCATGCCGGATCATGCCGGTCACGCCGGGTCAAGGCTCAATAAAGGCTGCGCAAAGGAAGAGGAAACATGAAGAATATGGAACGCGTCCGCTCCCAATATGACAAGCTGTCCGGCTGGTACGATCAGCTGCTCGCGGCGCAAAGCCTGTGGTCGAAGCTCGTCTGCAAAATCGTGTGGGGCTTCCCCGACACGGCGTACACAGCGCGGCTGTTAGCGTATCTGCCGGACGGTTTCGCCGGGGAATTGCTTGACGTCCCCGCCGGAACGGGGCTGTTCACCTGCGGGAAGTATCTCCGGATGCCGCAAGCCTGCGTTACATGCCTCGACTGCTCCGAGGGCATGCTGAGCGCGGCGAAAGAGCGTTTCTCGGCGGCGGGGATCCGAAACGCCGCGTTCCGGCAGGGCGACGCCGGGGCTTTGCCATACGCGGACGCGCGTTTCGACGCGGTTTTGTCCATGAACGGTTTCCACGCTTTCCCCGACAAAGACGCGGCCTTCGCGGAGTTCCGCCGCGTCTTGAAACCCGGCGGGCTGTTCGTCGGCTGTTTCTATATCCAAGGCGAAACGCGCCGCACGGACTGGTTCATTCGCCGCGTATACATCCCCGGCGGCTGGTTTACCCCGCCGTTCATGACGAGAAGCGAATTGGAGCGCAAGCTGCGAAGCCTGTACTCCCAAGTGGATCTGTGGAACGTCGGCGCGATCGCCGGCTTCCGATGCGTGAAACAAAAGGCGGCGGCCCATTTTTCAAGATGACCGCCGTCAAAGGAAAAATCATGACCTTGTTCTTCTGGTCGCTTATGTTCATGTTGAGGCGGCTGCCACGTTTTTCCTGGCGTGTCGCGTCCGAACGGTATGGGGACGGTTTAGCGCATTGCCAATACCTCGCGAAACATCCGGCCGCGTATGCCGGTATGCTGCGGACAGGAAACATCGGATGAAAAAAGATAACGCGGCCGAATTTTCCCCGCTGACAAAAACGATATATTCGGAACACGAAATCCCGTCCGGCGGCGCGCGGATCGTCCTGTCCGTGTGGGAGCCGCCCGCGCCGGAGACCGCCGTCGTGTTCATTCCCGCGACGATGGTCCATCCCCTGTACTACGAGCCGCTGCTGCGCGGTTTCGCGGAGCGGGGTTTCGCCGTCGCCGGGCTTCACCCGGTCGGGCATGGCAAAAGCCCCCGCGGCGTGAAGCGCTATACCCTCCGCGACATCGTTCAAAACGGCCGTGACGCCGTGACGTTCGCGCTGGAACGCTTCCAACTGCCCGTAGTCGTCATGGGTTCCAGTCAGGGCGGCATTGCCGCGGCGGCGCTGGCCGCAGGGGACGGGCGGATCGCGGCGGCGTTCCCGCACAACGTACTGCTGTCGGAACTGCCGGAGAGCGTCGGCGTCTCACGCTTCCCAATGTGGCTGGGCCGTGTATACCGCCCGGCGCTGGCCGCGCTGAAACTCCTGGCGAAGCTGCTGCCGGATTGGGAGCTGCCGCTTGATTTCTACCTCGACCGCGCCCGGATCGGCTCGGCGCCGGAGGTCTGGGAACCCTTCGAACGCGATCCGCTGTGTCTGAAACGCTACTCGCTCCACTTCCTCGCAAGCCTGTTCACGACCCGTTTCCCCGGTCTGACGGACGGCAGCGTCCGCTGCCCCCTCTGCGTCGTTGCCGACAGCGGCGACAGGCTGTTCACGCCGGAATACACGCAAAAAGTGTTCGAGCGGCTCCGCGCCCCGTATAAAGAGATGGTTATATTCCACACCGGAGGGCACATGCTGATGGTCACGCATCCGCGGGAGGTCTGCGACGTACTCTCGGCAAAAATGCGCGAAGTTCTCGCGATGTCCCAATGAACGGTTCAACAATCCGCAAATCGTAATTTGGAAATTCGCGTCTGCCAAGGACGGGCGGCAGAATGCCGCCCCTACAGGCGCTTTATCCACGGCGCCGCAGGTGCGGCATCTTGCCGCCCGAGAGCGTCCGAAAACGCGCCTCAAATATTGCCGGCTTGTCTATCCCCCGTCATTCCGGGTCAGGACACGGGCTCAATCTGCGCGTCTTGCGACGCTTGATTTCACCACGTGCCTGCCCAGTCTCACGCTCCAGGTTGGGACACGGGCTCAGCCGGCGCGACTAAAGTCGCGCCTTCACCACGTGCCCGCCCCATCTCACCCTCCATTCCTCGCCCACTGGGCGTGGTCGCGTTTGACTCCGGGCTTGTCCCGGAATGACAAGATTGTAATGCCGGAGTGATAATCCTTGAATGTGACACCCTGAATGGATCCACCCAATATGTTGCGCGTCGATAATGTTTAGGGCGCGTCTTCCACGGCGCCGTAGGGGGCGGCATCTTGCCGCCCCACCCGTGACCGCCCGTGACCCCGGATCCGCTTGTATTTGCTCAGGTCCGTTTCGCTAAATAATGCCAAACTGAACAATTCCTAATGAGGGGGAACCATGTCATGCCGCTGTTACCGCTGTTGCCGCTGTTAATTGAAAGCATTCTCCTGTGCGGGCTTTTCACGGCGCTGGTTTTGCCGCCACTGTACAGGAACCCGCTGTCACAGATCGCGAATTACCCCGCGGCAATCCGGGCGCGCGTCGAGGTTTTGCCGCAATACAGGGACATACTGCCACAGGTCAAAAGGAAAAAGCGCGCGCAAAAAATCGCGTTCGCCGCGGCTGCTGTGTTCGCGTTTGCCGCCGTCGCGTACTTCTCGGGCAAACGGACGTTCGGGGCGGCGTTCGTCCACCTGTTCTCGCTGGCGTTCGCTGTGAACCTGTACGACCTCATCGTGCTGGATATGCTGATTTTTTGCCGCGATAAACGGCTCCGGATCCCCGGCACGGAGGATATGGAGCGCGACTATCGGAATCCGATTCCCCATATCAAAGCTGCGGTCAAGGGAACTGCTGCCGGCGTCATTCTCGCCGCGCCCGCCGCCGGGCTCGCCGAACTCGCCGCGCTGATCCGTCTGCCGTAGACACCGCGTTCTATAGGGACGCCGCGATTTTAGCCAGCGCGTCCAAAGCGTAATCGACCTCCTCCGGTGTGGTATCCACGCCGAAACTGAACCTCAGCGTCCCCTGGGGGAACGTGCCGGCGGTTTGGTGGGCCAGCGGCGCGCAATGCAGGCCGCTGCGCGTTTCGATCCCGAATTCCCCGCTCAGGCGCCGCGCCAGAACGCCCGCGTCCATGCCGGGTATGTTCATGGAAACCACGGGCATCCGGTTTTCCGCGCCGGAAGGCCCGTATAAATCCACAGGCAGGTCCTTCAGACCCGCCACAAACCGGCCGGTGATCTCCTTCTCGTACCCGCGGATGTTCGCGAGTCCCGCGCCGCGGATCGCCTCCGCCGCCCCGCGCAGGCTGATGATGCCCAGCATGTTGGGCGTGCCTGCCTCCAGCTTATCGGGCATAAAATCCGGCATATCCAGGGATTGGGACTGACTGCCGGTGCCGCCGGCCTTCCAGGGCGCCATATGGGCGGCGGCGGCTTCACTGAGGATGAGACCGCCGACGCCCGCCGCGCCCCGCAGCCCCTTGTGCCCGGTGAAGGCGATGACGTCCGTATCCGCGTCTAACCGCACTTCCATATGCCCGGCTGTCTGCGCGGCGTCCAACACGGTAAACAGGCCGCAGGCTTTGGCGGCGGCAAAAGCCTCCGCCACCGGCAGCACGTTCCCCAGCACATTGGAGGCGTGGGTCATCACAAGGAATCGGGTGTTCGGCCTCACGGCTTTTGCGACCGCGCCCGGGTCAAATCCGCCGTCCGGCCCGCAGGCAAGCCACGTGACGCCGGCGCGCCCCCACTTTTGAAGCAAGTGTAAGGGGCGCGCCACCGCATTGTGCTCCAGACATGTCGCCAGTATGTGACACCCGTCGGCGGCGAGACCGTGTATCGCCATATTCAGGCTTTCGGTGGCGCCGGAGGTAAAAACCACATGAGACGGATCGCCGGCGCCGAAGAGTTCCGCCAACGCCCGGCGGCTCTCAAATACGGTTCGCATGGCCGACAGTTCGTCCCCGCCGCGCCCCGCGCTCTGGTGGCTGTTTTCCAACAGATAGGCGGTGAGCGCGTCCACGACCTCCTTCGGTTTCGTCGCCGATGTGGCGGCGTGATTCATATGGATCCGCACGGTCATTCCCCGTCCGATGGCCGGGCGGCGAACCGGGCGAAGGTCTCGGCGACGGCCGGCAGCGGTTTCCCTTTACGGCGCAGTATATATAATTTGCGTTTAAAAGGGCTGTCCGCCAGTGGAAACGCAAGCACGCGCCCCTCGCGCAGGTATTCGGCGACCGCCAGCGACGAAAGCATCGTGACGCCCATCCCCCGCTCCACCGCTTTGACGATGGCGTCCGGTTTGCCGATCCGCGCCACCACCCGCAGCGCGCCGCGGCCATACCCCTGCCGCTCCAGATAACGCTCCACCTCGGCCCAGGTGCCGGAGCCTTCTTCCCGCGCCACGAACGGCGCGTCCAAAACATCCTCCAGCCGCACCGGGTTTTTTGGCCAGTTAATATAGGGTGGCTGCGGGGGGGCCACCACCAGCAGCTCGTCCTCCATGACGGGATCGCACAGCAGTTCCTCGCTCCGGGGAAGCGTCCCCACCATGCCAAGATCCGCCTGCCCGGCCAGAACCAACGCGGTGGCGCTGGCGCTGTCGCCTTCTGTCATAATGAACTTCGCGCCGGGATACAGCATCGAAAATTGAGCGGTCAGCACCGGCAGCACAAACTGATACGGGATACTGGAGGCCGCGACGGTAACGGTTCCGCTCATCTCCCGGCGGCTGCAGGCGGCGATCGCCTTGTCCCGCAGCGCCAGTATCTGCTCCGCGTAGCGGTACAGCGCGCCGCCGGTTTCGGTGGGAACCACGCTGCCCGGCCGTCTTGTGAGCAGCCGGCAGCCCAAATCCCGCTCCAGCGCGCCAATCTGGGCGCTGATCGACGGCTGCGTAAGGTTCATCTGTTTGGCGGCCTCCGAAAAGCTTCCGGTATCTATGATCCGTTTAAGCGCCTCTAATTGCCGAAACTCCATTTTGCCGGCTCCCCCC